>CAYUGQ010000236.1:0-2509 GCA_964444305.1 uncultured Candidatus Sumerlaeota bacterium | reverse complement strand
AGAAGCCGTCGCGCGTCAGGACAAAGTCCGTGATCACGCCCGCATCGAGCTCTTCTAATAGCGGGCTGCTGATCGTCGCTGAGGCAATCGTCAGGATCGTGTGATCCCCCGGCGTCAGCACCACATCACTTGCGCTGATCACGATCGCTTCGCCCACTTCCAGGCGGAAGGTTCCGATCGACACCTTCAACTCGCCACTGCCTTCAGCAAAGTCGAAGACCGCAACAATGTCGCTGGCTGTTACCGTCAGCGCAGTCGATCCGGGGAAAATGAGAATTTCATCCAGGACGAGAGACGCCGTGCCTTCAATCTCACCTGTCGCGAAGCTAAATCCAAAATCGACCAAGTCGACCCGCGCCCCAGTCAGCTCGACTGCATCGCCCATCGCCACTGTTTCCCCGCCGGGAAGACCAATCGTGGCAGTTCCGATACTGAACCCATCCGCGCGCAAGACCAACGATTCGATCGTGGCAACGGAAAGCTCGTCCATGCCAACGGCGGTCACCGTGGCGCTACCCACACTCGCGAGGATTTGGTCGCTTGATCCCTCGGGATCGTAGCTGATGGAGACACTCGACGCATCCACTCGGAACACGCTTCCGATATAAACTGACAGTTGATCCAGCTCGAAACTGAAGGCCCCGGAGGCGAGCGACAGACTGCCGGTCAAGGCCACACCGTCATCATCGCTGTCAGCGATCAAGGCGTGGATCAATCCGCTTTCGTTAAATAGATAGCCCGATTGTGAGCTGAAGGTAATCGTTCCAGACGGCGCGGATGTATAGCTGAGAACGACAGAGTCAAAAGTAACCGTGGTGCTGCTGAAACCGAGGATGCCTTCAATTTCCAGGTTTCCGAGGTTGAGCGAGGCGCTTTCAATCAGAATGGCGTCCTTGCGCACAACCAGCGTTGAACCTTCCACCACGGGTGGATCGAGCGAACTTTGATTCCGAAGCGCGATCAGTTCGATTTCGAGGTTTTCAATCCGAAAATACTCCTGATCGGGAGCCTCATCCCGTCGGTCATAACGAAAGGTAACCCCACCGGCAGTAAGTTGAAGAACACCGGGAATCGCCAAAAACAATTGGTCCAGCTCAAGCGCGAAAACTTCGCTGGCAAAGTCAAAGCTGCCGGAGATCGCGACGCCGTCGTCGTTGCTGTCGCTCACGAGGACCGAGAAGCCGGTCGCATCCGGGGCATAATCTGCGCCGCCGAGCGTCAGGGTGACTCCACCACTCAAGCCACTGCCATCGTAGCCGGCCGAGACCGAGAGACTTGCGGAAAAATCGCTTCCACTAAAGAGCGTTTCCCCATCGCCAGCCTTCAGCTCGACCGCCGCCACCGCGGCTGTGCCCGAAATGCTGAACCCGTTTTCGTCGAAGCTGAAGGCGGCGGCTACTTCGAGCGGAGCCTCAGCCGCTTGAAAAGAGTTGAAATGAATCACCGCCGAACCGCTGCCAGTGAAAGACCCACCGCTGAGGATTAATTCAAGGTTCAGGGAGGCGATGTCTTGGCCCCCGATGCGCAGAGTATCCTCCAGCACAACGGTCAGCACCCAGTGATTTGCTACACTATTATAGCTACCGGTAAATGCCAGTGCCGCCGGGTCGCCTTCTTCATCCGTGATGCCATCCAGGTGAAGCAGGCCTTCCAACGAGGCGACGAGTGCGAGATCCACGCTCCGCGTCGCCAAGTTTGTCGACGCCGTGACCGCGAGGTCGAAATCAAAGTCCACCGGACCGGCAGTGCCTGCCAAGTTGAAGCCGGCGGTCCCCTCCGCCGTAGCCGTGACGATGCCACTGAAGCCCGTCGTAAAATCGCTCAGGCGATAGCGCGCATTCGGATCGAGCAGACGCAGGGCAATCTGCTGATCAAAATCGATGGTGCCGGCGACGTTTACGCCGCTGCGTGAACCGACGCGGGCCGAACCGCTAAACGTCCCGCTACCGGCCACCCCGAGCATCAGCGCGCTGGAGCCGAGGATAAAGAACCCGTCTTCATCCAAGCCAAAAACAAAATCAAGAATCAGTTCCGCGAGCCAGGCAAAGAGCGGCGTCAGGTCGAGATCTTCGGCTAAGCCGTTTGCTAGGCTGTCGTTTTGTGTATCGAGCAGGTCGCCCAGATAGCCCGCGAGCACCTCGAGGTCGCTCGCGAAGGTCGTCGAGCGGCGCACCTCGATAAAGGTGCCCGCTGGGGCGGCGGGAATGACCGTTTCCCCACTACTGTATCCACCTTCTACTGACAGCACTTCAAACCCCTCCGCGATCAAAGCATCCACTAATGAACCCAAGGCCGAGAACTCGCTTAGGTCCGGAGCACCCAGCCCGCTGAGCAATCCGGAGATCCCGAACATGTCGTTGAGCAGGTCCGGCAGGATCGGCAAGCTTAAGGGATCTAACCCGAGTCCGCCGAAGTCGATCGAGGAGAGATTGAAAAACGAAGCCAGGTTCGGAAGTTGAGACAGCCATGCAGCGTAACCCGCTTCCAAGGCCTCGCCGAAATCGTCTCC
>CAYUGQ010000235.1:0-2514 GCA_964444305.1 uncultured Candidatus Sumerlaeota bacterium | reverse complement strand
TAGTTGGGCTCTGACCCCGATCGGTTTCCATATCCACTTGTGCCAATTCGTTCAATCGCTACAGCAATCAATCCAAGCAAATCGTTCGGCAACACTTCTTGAGGGCAAACGGATTGCAAATATCTTCTAATTTTTTGATCAAGAAACGATCTGTCATCGCTTGTGGTGGTTGATTTTCGGATCGATATTTGCCCCTTCTGGCCCACCGCTAATTCTAACTTTTGGGCCATCTCATCAAATACTACAAACATATTATTTCGCACATCGATGGCTTCCAAATCAAATGTCATTTGTTGCGCATTTTCAAAAATCGCAATGTCATCACAATCAATAACAATAATCCGTAGGTGTTGGCTCATTAGTATCGCGGCCCTCCTCCCGGCACTGATGGATCCCACGGCCGATGTCTCCCAATTCCGCCCCCTGGCCCCGGATATCGGCGATGATAATGCGGATATCGTCCTGTTGGATGGCCTGTTCGATTTCCCCAAGGCGCTACACGGAAGTTCTTGCCAAAAGCGTATTCGTGTCCTCTAGCAGCGTGGATCGCCGCCACCGAAAGAAGCGCGGCTTCGGATACCCGCCCCGCATTTTTTCCGAAATCATACGCGGACTCGTCGCATGGATCCTTGATTCCTTCGTCTTCAAGCCAATCTTTGACGTCGTCAGCGTAACCAAAGTATCCGTAGTCTTCGTCGAACAGACCACCTGTGAATGTACCGACATATCCGTACGAGGCCTCCGAGTAAGCGTTCCAGCCCCCACCGGCAGCCTCTGAACCGTGGAACCCGAGTAGGCCGCCGACACCATGGCTGACCCAATCGCCGTCCCACCACCAAAGCCCCAGTGGATCGCGTCTCCCAGTTGGATTTGAGCCTCCAAACTGGTACAAGTTGGCACCGTCTTCGTACTGCCAAATCGGATCAAGGACTTGATCCGCCAGTTCGATTGCGTGTCCAGCGGGGAATTTACCGGCTCGTAGCACCAGAGAACCCAAAGTGCGTTCGATGTAGCCGATGCCTTGGGGCGGGTTCCACGGCAGGTAGACGACCATCGAAGGGGCGAGCCCTATCCGCGTCCCATTCGGATCCCTCTGCACGAACCTCCCCAGCATCGGGTGCAGATGCCGGGCACGGTTGTAGACGATGCCGGTTTCTTCGTCGTGTAGTAAGCCCTGATGCCCGATCTCCAGCAGCCCGTAGGCCTGTCCTGTGGACCCGATCACCACGCGGGCGCTGCGTTCCGTGGCGCTGAACCCATACGGGTCGCTGAGCCCGTCGCCGCTGTAGACGCTCCTCACGCCGTACGGCGTGTACTCGTACCGCTCGACCACGGCGCCCACGCCGCCTGAGTTATGGGCGGCCGACGCCGCCGCGTTGCCGGTGACCAGCGCCTGCACGTTGTAGTTCGCGTCCTGCAGCGCGAGGTAGACCCGCTCGCAGTCGTCCTCGCCGAGGTCCGACGGGTCCTCGTTGACCCGCACCTCCACCAGCTCGTCGATGTAGCCTCCGGCGAGGCCGGCCCAGAGGTACTGCTTGAGCACGAGTTCGCTGCCGTCACGCAGCTCCACCTGGCTCTGGCCCTCGTAGTAGTAGTGGTACGTGGCGTTGAGCCCCCCGGAGTTCTGCACCGCCTTGACGACCCGCCGGCCCATGCCGTCGTAACCGGCCGTCTGCAGCGTGTCCCCCACGGTCACGGTGGATCCGCTCTTCGTCGCGGCGCTGATGATGACCAGCCGGTTCCACGCGTCGTACCCGAAGGCGTAGGTCCCGTCGAACGTCACGTTCCCCGCCGCGTCGTGCTCGGGTTCTACCTCCGTGGCCCCCCCGCCCCCGCCCCCGGAAGTGCTTCCAGCGATCTCCGGGCCGGCGCCCCACGGGGTGTAGCTCACGTCCTGCGTCAGCAGCAGCTTCTCGATCGCCGCCCCGTCCTCACGCATCCAGACGTTCACCGTGTGCGTGCCGACCGAAGGCACCGAGACCGCCACCCGCGTGTTCACCGTCTCGATCTTCCCCGTCCATTCCCAGTGCGGGTTGATCCGGCCCACCCCCGTGCCGCTGCTGTGCGTCACCGACGTGCCGCCGAGCCCCAGGTTCACCGAGTCGTCGCCCCCGTGGTCACCCGAGAACCGCGTCCAGAGGTACCACGTGCCGCTCGACGGGAACGCCACGCCGTAGTCCAGCCGCGGCCCGTCGTAGAGCGTCGTGGCTGACAGTCGGCTTGGTGTAGCAGTCATCACGCCTCTCTGGCGTGCGGGGTCAACGATCCGTGCGGAGCGTCCTGCGAGAGTTAAGCGCGGCCAAAGTCGTCAACTGGCCGCGTCCAAATCGTCACTCAAAACGCCCTTGAAATCGTCAACAGCGGGGTTCGGGGCCGTTTCCGCCGAGGTTCCGGCCCTCTCCGCCACGCGCTAATCCCTTGACTATAAGGTGTTTGCGGGCGAAGGCCAAAGAGATGGTGAATGGAGCCGAGGGGGATCGAACCCCTAACCTTCGCCATGCCATGGCGACGCTC
>CAYUGQ010000234.1:0-2522 GCA_964444305.1 uncultured Candidatus Sumerlaeota bacterium | reverse complement strand
GCCCCCTCACCGCCCTCCGGTCCGACCTCCCCACCGCCCTGTGCGCCGTCTTCCTCCTCCTCATCCCCCTCTATCGCACCAGCGCCCTCGAAGACAGCTTCAACACCCCCAAAATCGCCCTCGCCGTCATCACCGCCCTCATCACCGCCATAGCCATACTCGTCCGCCCCCCCCTCCCCATCCGCAGTAACAACCTCCGCCCATCTCTCCCCGTATGGCTCCTCATCATCCTCGCCGCCTGGCAAGCCATCAGCACCCTCTGGGCCTCCTCAAAACCCCTCGCCGTAGACGGCACCATCTACTTCTCCATCGTCGCCGTCTGGAGCTGGATTTTCCTCCGCTCCCCCAAAAATCTCCAAAGCATCCGCGCCCTCTTCCACGCCGGAGCCCTCGCCGCCACCCTCACCGCCATCTGGGTCCTTTGGGAAGACTTCACCGGCGGCACTCCCGGCATCATCGCCCGCCTGCCCGACTGGCGCGGCCTCCTCTCCGCCGGCCTCGGTAACAGCGGACACATCGCCGGCCTCATCGGCATGTTCCTCCCTTGGCTAATCCTGAATTCCCTCCGCACCACCACCCCCGCCCCCCTTCGCTGGCTCACCCTCCTCGCCATCACCCTCGCCTTCTCCGCCCTCACCATCACCTGGTCCGTCGGCTCCTCCGGTGCCACCATCCTCAGCATCCTCCTCTGGACCCCCATAGCCATCAAAACCATCCCCCGCAGCCATCTCCGCTGGAAACGCCTCATCCCCATCATCACCGCCGGCCTCGCCGTCATCGCCTTCTTCTTCACCCCCCATCCCGCCAATCCCCACACCCCCGGCATCCACAAACAAGCCTTCTCCAGCGACCGCTGGGAAGCCGGCTGGCCCACCCGCATCGTCATCTGGAAAACCACCCTCCACATTATCCAAAACACCCCCCTCACCGGCATCGGCACCGGCAATTTCACCTACGAATACACCCAGCAGATCGTCCCCTCCATCCAAAACGACCCCAACCTCCAAATCTACGCCGGCAGCTTCACCAACGACGCCCACAACGACTACCTCCAGCTCTGGGCCGAAACCGGCATCATCGGAATAGCCCTCTGGCTAACCATAATCGCCACCTTTTACGCCGCATTAAAACAACTCCTCACCCGCCCCCGCAATCAAACCACCACACCAACCACCTCTCCCCCCATCCACAATCACCACGACATCCTCATCGCCGCCGGAGCCGGCTTCACCATCTTCGCCCTCGACGGCCTCATGTCCTTCCCCATGCGCCTGCCCGCCCATTTCGCCATCGCCACCTTCTTCCTCGCAATCCCCGGCCTCCTCACCCGTCTTACCCCCACCACCGCCCCTCCCGGCCCCGCCAACACCCGCCCATGGCGCACCGGCGGCGTCGGCATCGTCCTCATCCTCGCCGCCTCCACATGGCACATAGGCCACCGCGTCATCGCCGAATTCCACCTCAAAGCCGGCCGCCACCTCGCCGAATCCGCCCTCCTCGACACCGGTACCGGCTACACCTCCCCATGGATCGCCAGCCGCATGCTCCACGCAAACCTCCTCGAAGCCATAGCAACCCAGGCCACCCCCGCCGAAATCGAAACCATCACCAACACCATGAAAAACATCGCCCACACCCCCCCCATGCAACACGCCCGCCACATGTTCGAACAATCCCTCCACGCCAACCGCTGGTACGCCAATGCCTCCAGCCGCCTCGCCGACCTCCTCATTTTCCAAAACCAATGGCAAGAATCCCTGCGCGTTTCCCGCCGCACACTCCGCACCCTCGAAACCTTCGAAGTCCACGAACGCCTCGGCCTCGCCGCTTACATGTCCAACGACATGCCCCTTGCCCGCAAACACTGGACAATCTGCCGCCAGCGCATGTCCCACATGGCCCCACTTTACGATAAGCTTATCCAGAGCACCCATCAATGACCACCATGTCCCCACCTGATTCCCCCTCCCCCACCCCCCGCTGGATACCATGGACATGGTTCACCCTCATCATCCTCATCGCCTCCGCCCTTCGCCTCGTCCGCCTTGCCGATCTCCCCCCAGCCATCTTCCGCGACGAAGCCGAAAAAGCCCTAAACGCCTGGTTCCTCCTCACCACCGGCACCGACGCCTCCGGCCGCCCCTGGCCCATCTTCATCGAAGTCTTCGGCGTCACCACCTCCGCCATCTATCAATATGCCACCATCCCCTTCCTCGCCCTCGGCGGACTCAACGAATGGACCGCCCGCCTGCCCGCCGCCACCATCGGCATCGCCACCACAGCCCTCACCTGGGCCCTAACCCGCCACCTTTGGAACTGGCAAACCGCCACATGGGCCGCCGCCTTCCTCGCCCTCAGCTCCTGGCATATCCCCCTCAGCCGGTGGGCCCAACAAGGCATATTCCTCCCCCTCTTCTTCACCACCGCCACCCTCGGCCTGGCCAAATTCCTCACCGCAGAAAAACCCCGCACCGCCTGGCTCGCCCTCACCGCCGCCAGCATCGCCCTCGCCATGTACACCT
>CAYUGQ010000233.1:0-2559 GCA_964444305.1 uncultured Candidatus Sumerlaeota bacterium | reverse complement strand
TTACAAATGGTAGAGCCATCAGCTACGCGGAGTCCATCATGGGGATCGTCGAGGCGTTAGAGCGCCCCAACCGATACCCCGATGTTCATCAACCTTCTGCTTGCACTCACCGTCGTCACGGTACCCCGATGTTCGATCGGTCCGTCGTTTGCCGGCCCCGATTCCGTTCGTGCCATTGTCCTTGCAGTGGCGGTTGGGGAAACGGAGTCCGTCGCAATGCCCGACGATCCTCTCTACAGCCACCTCCCCGCGGATTCCCTCCGCACGGCGGTGGGTCACCGGTTTCGCGTTTTTCAAGCTACAGGAGGTCCTGGAGTGCTGCGCACTGGCGACACGTTCTTGGCTGTACCCTGGGCGTACGACGAGGGGTGCTACCCGGAGCTGTGGACGGATCCAGAGTGGGTAGGAGAAGGTCAGGAGGCGGTGTTCACGATCGGCGGAACCAGGATCTCATCTAGAGGCGAACACATTACCAATCAGCTCGGATGGCATGCTCCGTATCCGCAGGGCAAGTTCCTCGTCTACTCGTCCCGTTCTGCCGATCGAACGCAGTGGCTCACTCCACAGGAGTATTTCGCGCTGTTTTCGGTTCTACCAGGAATCAACCAAAGCGGGACCTCCGTTGAAGATCGTTTGGCTGAGATTGAGCGTGTCTTCGCCGACGGTGACCCGCGGTGGAGCATCGCCTTCCCCGGGAATGAGATTCTGAGCCGAGCGCGTGCGCGGGCGCGTTCGCGCGGCGGGTACTAACGAGTGATTCGGCTTGTACCCAAGCTTCTTCTCCATCTCCACTCCTGTGAATCCGCGAGGGTTGGTCCTGCCTCTATAGTTCCTTGCGGAAGTAGCGGCTCCTGAGCACTTTCCCCACAGTACAACGAGTTAGTTTTTTTCTCACGGGATGGATGAGGTAGAGTGATGCGTAGTCTGCTTGTGGTTGGTCTCCTTCTGCTCTTTTCGGCGCCTCTGGCGGCGCAGCAGGCGCAGCCGTATGCCGGCCAGCAGCACCGGTCGCTCAAGTCCCTCTCGCCAGCCGAGATCGAGGGATATCTCCGCGGCGAGGGGATGGGCTACGCAAAGGTGGCGGAGCTGAACCACTATCCGGGCCCCCGCCACGTGTTGGACCTGGCGGACTCTCTCGCACTTACGGCCGAGCAGCGCAGCCGAACGGAGGCGCTCTTCGAGAGTATGCGTGCGGAAGCGATGCATCTGGGGGCGCAGGTGGTGGCGAAGGAGACGGAGCTGGAGCGGCTCTTTGCGGAGCAGCAGGTCGAGGAGGAGCGGCTACGGGAGGTGTTGGAGGAGATCGGCAGGATGCAGGCCGCGCTGCGGGGTGCGCACCTCCGGGCTCACCTGGCGATGCGGCGGGTGCTCAGCACGGAGCAGATTGCGCGCTACAACGAGCTGCGAGGCTACTCGAGCAAGGAGGAGGGGAGGCAGCCCTCGCACTCCGAGCACCGGCACCGGTAGGCGGAGGTCGGCGGTGACTGTGACCCTTCGGATGGTTCACGAACTGTAGCTGGCGGCAGAAGCTCGTGAGGAATATCGAGCCGGCCGCACCTAGCCGTTGAACCCGCACCGCATGTGAGATCGCGCACCACCGCGCAGTTCCGGGAAGCACTTGCGAACCTGCCCGCCGAGGTGCAGGAGCGGGCGCGTGAGGCGTACCGGAAGTTCCAGGAGAATCCCTGGCATCCGTCGCTTCGCTCCAAGCAGGTCCATGAGCTACATGGCCAGTCCAACCAATAAGCTTCTGATAGTCGGTGCCGCTCTTAGCGGAGTCGCAGCGCTATTGCATCTGGCGTGCCTGGTCGTGGGCGACCCGCTGTTTCGGCTCTTGGGCGCCGGTGAGCACATGGTACAACTCCACCTGGCCGGGCACTGGTATCCCACCGTCATTACCCTAGTCATTGCCAGCGTTCTTGCGGGAGGGAGTGCTTACGCTCTCTCCGGCGCCGGTGTAATTGGCAAGCTGCCGCTGCGGCGTGCCATCCTCGCCGCAATCACGACCATCTACATCGTTCGGGGCGTCGCATTCGTGCCGGTCATGGCGTACTTTCCCGGAAACAGCATGACGTTCTGGCTTCTAAGTTCTTCCGTCTGCCTATTGATCGGCCTCGTCCATCTTGTGGGCCTTCGGCAGTCTTGGGGCAGGCTTTCTGGGGGCGCGGCCTAACAATGCGTTCAAGCCGAAGCCGCTTCGTTCCACGAGCACATGGCAGGTACAGCTTGCCACGGGCTTGGCTACACTACGCGTCTCAGCTTAACTTAGGTGTTAGGGCCTTCCCAAGTTGCGAACTCCCACGCTACCTGTTCCCACGTCCTATGAAGCTTGTCCCGTCCTTCCTCATCGGGGCTCTGCTGGCCTTCGGAGGATGCCGATCCGCCGATGATCCAGTGGCAGCTGCCGCAGCTGTTGTTGTCGAAGACATGCTTCCGCGTGTGCCGGCTGGCCATCAGCCGTATCTTGCGAGTGAGTGGCAGATTCCCATGACTGATTCAGCTGCGCCGGTGCCGACCGCTATTCTCGAGCGGTTGCGTGCAGTATCTGGACTTCCGCTC
>CAYUGQ010000232.1:0-2564 GCA_964444305.1 uncultured Candidatus Sumerlaeota bacterium | reverse complement strand
CCCTCGCCAGCGCCACCCTCATCACCCAAACCCTCCGCCGCCACCCCCAAAACAAACTCCTCCCCATCACCCTCATCATCCTCACCCTCATCCCCCCCGCCGAAATCCTCGACCACCCCCCAGTCCCACCCCTCAACTACAAAACCGACACCCATCTCCGCCCCCCCGTCTTCAACACCATAATGCAAAACCCCACCACCGGCACAATCCTCCTAATGCCCCCATACAAAGCCTACGGCCACGCAAACATCCTCCAATTCCTCACAAACTACCAAAACCCCATGGTCATCACTTACACCGCCCGCATGCCCATAAAACCCACTGACCTCCCCTGGCCCCAAGACCAATGGACCACCCAAACAGCTCCCTGGCTCCACAAAAACAACATAACCACCATCATCTTCCCCTACAACGACGGCTCCACCCAACGCAACCAGGACTGGATCAACCAAGCCCACAAAGCCAAACCAAATCTCCAAATCCTCGACCCCCAAGGCAACCCCCTCTAAAAACACAACCCACTCCAACCCCAATCATCAAGCCAAACCCAAAAGCAATCCACCCTTTATATTGACAGTTCAAAAAACTGCCGCACCCATAAAGCCAAACAAATCAGGTCACATCCCTCCCTGACCCCACTCCCATCGCGGACCACATACAATGAGCCTAAAAAGCCACCTATGCCTCCTGTTCCATCTCCTCGCCCCACTCCCCCTCTTGGCCAACAACGTCAACGTGACCAACGTCACCCTGACCGGCCTCAACACCATAACCGAAACCGCACAAATCACCATGGACATTACATGGGACAACTCCTGGTACGACAACGAAAATCACGACGCCGTCTGGCTCTTCATCAAATATCGAGTCAACACCGGCGACAACCTCTGGCGCCACGCCACCCTCTCCACCACCGGCCATAACGCCCCCACCAGCATGAGCCTCGAACAAAACAACAGCACCGGCGTCTTCCTCCGCCGATCAGAACACGGCACCGGCACCGCAAACGCCCCCAACCTCCAACTTCAATGGCAATACGCCACCGACCTCAAACAAGAAAACCCCAACCAAAACATCACACCCACCGACGTCATAGAAATCAAAGTCCACGCAATAGAAATGGTATACATCCCCCAAGGCCCCTACTACCTCGGCGACGGAACCCCACCAACAGCCGGTACCTTAATGCAACAGTTCCAAAGAGCAGACTCACCCACCACACCCTACCAAGTCACATCAGAACAAGCCATAACCCTCGGATCCACCAACCCCGCCAACCTAAGCTCAACAGATAACACAATTATGGGCCCATACAAAGACGACTTCGACAGCCAAACAATCCAAACCCTCCCCGCAGCCTTCCCCAAAGGATACCAAGGCTACTACCTC
Organism: uncultured Candidatus Sumerlaeota bacterium; assembly: GCA_964444305.1. Taxonomy (GTDB): domain Bacteria; phylum Sumerlaeota; class Sumerlaeia; order Sumerlaeales; family Sumerlaeaceae; genus JAKFFN01. The sequence goes on along the minus strand of CAYUGQ010000232.1, from coordinate 1,175 downwards.
ATGAAACACAACCCCACCCAGGAACAATACGCCGACTTCCTAAACACCCTCACACGCCAACAACAAAACTCCCGCATAGAAAACCCCAACGACCACCAGAAATACTCCCTCCAGGCACCATACGACCCACACCTCGCCGAAAGACGCCTCGTCATAAAACCCAACGGCCCCCCCACCAGCGAATCAATCCCACAAGTCTTCATCTGCGACCTCAACAACAACGGCATCCCCAACGAAATCGACGACGGCCAAACCCTCGCAGTCCTCGGAATCCTATGGGAAGACGCCACAGCATACCTCGACTGGGCCGGCCTCCGCCCCATGACAGAACTCGAATATGAAAAAGCCTGCCGAGGCCCCCTCCACCCCATCCCCGGAGAATTCCCCTGGGGCACCCTCCACATCGCCAGCGACCACCTCACACTCCTAAACCCCGGCACACCACAAGAAATCCCCAACCAGGCCATACTCCCCAACTCCAACGTCACCTCAACCTACCACTACAGCGGAAGCCCAAGACGCGTAGGAATGCACGCCGGAAACACCCCCACAGAAACCCGCGAATCCGCAGGAGCAGGATACTACGGGGCCCTCGACCTCGCCGGCAACGGCGAAGAACACGTCGTCACCATAAGCACACCCCAGGGCCGCAGCTACACCGGCAACCACGGCGACGGAAAACTAGACCCCAACGGCAACGCAAACGTACAAAACTGGCCCGGACCCGCAAGAATCGGAACAGGACGAAAAGCAGTAGCCCACCAAAACCAACTCCAACACTACAAAACATCCGACCGCATGTACGTAAACGGAATAGACTACCTCCCCGGCACAGAACCAGACCCCCAATACCTCCGCTACTACTACGCAGCCACCACCTTCCGCGGAGCATACACCTACCCAAACAACGGGACCCAGCCATGAAACCCCACCTCGCCACCCTCCTCACAATACCACTCCTCCTCACCCCCGCCCCATCAAAAGCCGCCATCTACACCGGCGGCCCCGGCAGCGGCTACACCTCCAAAAGCACCGGAAGCACCACCCTCAACGGACAAACAAATCCACCCCACAAATACACCGGCGGCCCCGGAGACGGCTACGCATACAAAACCCACCAGGCCGGGCGGGCGGCGGGGGGGGGCGGGGGGGGGGGGGGGGGGGGGGGGGGGGGG
>CAYUGQ010000231.1:0-2574 GCA_964444305.1 uncultured Candidatus Sumerlaeota bacterium | reverse complement strand
CTTCTTCCTTTGACCGCAACTGCGCCAAGGCCTTGGAAAAAATGGTGAGTTCACCAGAAATCTTCTTGATCAGGACCTTGTTGGTCTCGACATCCGTCGTCAAAGCAATGAGCTTGTGGGCGAAGAACGAAATGTCCTCGGCAAGATTGGCAATCGCCTTCTGGTGGATGCGAAGCACCTCCTGGAGCATCAACTCACGTCGGGAAGCCTTGTCCCGCTCGGCTCCACCGGTCAGCCAGCGCACGCCCCGATAGACCCCGACTCCGAGAATGATCGCCGCTCCAACGCCGGTGACCATCGACGAAAACCCCAGCACACCGCCAAGGCCAAGCGTGGCAAGACCGCTCGTGATTCCGGCCGCGCTCAATCCGACCACGCTGCCACTGAGGTACACAGCGGCAATCGGCACGCCGACCGCGGCAGCCTTGGCCGACAGGTCCTTGCTGAGCTGCATCAGCTGCTCGTCGCTGATCTCACCGGCAAGGATTCGCTCATCCTGGATGCAGGCCTCTTCGACAAAGGCAACCTGGTCCGGCTTGACGTCGAGATGTGAAGCGAGCTCAAGGATCGCGTCGCATTCGGCGGCCTTGGGAGCATTGCCATGCTCGTCCCTCTTGGATGCGCGATACACACGGACAGCGTCCTTCATCAATGAGATTGCAAGAGCCTGCTCCGAACCCGTCGGGACCCCATCCAGCAGTGATCGCACCTGCTCCGCGACGCCATCCGTTTCCAGCGTGGTAATCGCTTCCCGCACCTTGGCGCGAAGCTCCGCGTCGAAATTCAACTGGGTCATCAGCACCTGAAGCTCAGTGAGCTCGCGCTGGTCAATCTCCGAATCGTCCTGCCGGGTAAGCCAGACAAGGAGACGCAGGTAGGAGAGCTTCACGCTCGGCGGCATGTCCTGCACGATCAGCAGCCCGTCGAACTCCTTCACGAAGCCGCCTTCAGACAGCCGTCCTACGCTGTCGATGAATGTCTTGAACGGCTCTAACTGGATACAGGAATTGCTGGTACGCAGTTCGATATCCGCCTCACCATGGCGGATAACCAGGACCTTCTCCATCTGGGTAGTGCCAGACCTGGGACGCTCCTGCAGATCCACACCGCGAATTTCCGAAAACCTGATGTTCGACGGCAGGCCTGTCCCTTTGAGGTACATGCCGCTGTCAGTGATGAGGAAGCCCTCCTTCGCGCCCCCGAGAAAGGTAGGGTCATACAGGTACAGCACGCGCGCCTGGTCCACCTCGGGTGCATAGGCGGCGACCGCGTTCGCAAGCTTCTTCTTCGAGATATTCGAACCGATGGACAGGTTGCTCCCAATTTTGCAGAACTGACGCACCTGTTCCTCAATCAGGTTGGTGAAAGTTTCTTCCACGACATATGTAAACAGCTGGGCCTTGCCCGCCGTCAGTTGCTGCCCCTCCTCGACGAGCACGCTCACGATCTTCGGGTGCGTGTAGATCTTTGGCTCGAACTGCACACGCTCATCCGATACGCTCTGGACGACGCTGTCCCCGACCTTTCTTGACCGGGTCACTTCGAGGAGCACCAACCGCTGTCCGGGTTTGACTGGGTCTCCCGAATTCACCATCACCTTTTTTACCCGGTACCCGACGCCATCTTTCAGGTCGGCGGTGACGACACGCATCAGTTCTTTTTTGGCCACAGTCATGGAATTCCCTTTGTGGATACAGCCCCTCCCCGGGGCTCTCGGCATCCTCACCGTAACGGCGGGCCGTGCCAGAACTTGAGACTCTCATCCGGACCACCGACCACCGACCACCGACGGCTGACAGGCAAGTGCCGTCGACCCGCCGATCTCAACTTCGCCGCTTGCCTGCCGATCACGAATAGACAGCTCACCACCCACGGAGAACCCATGAACGTGCTGACTCGCGGCGCCGCTGTTGTGGCTGCCCTGATCCTGTCTGCCTGTGCAACCCATCAGGACGTGCTGCTGGCCAACACCGCGCCCCCGGCGATCGTGTCCATTGCCCAGGTTCCCGCCGATGGGAACTCCGAAGCCATGGATGGTGCCGTGCGCAATGCGCTCATCCAGAACGGCTTCACCGTGCGCGCACCGCTGCCTGCGGGTACCCGGACGACCGACGAGGTCGACGCCATCATCAGCTACGTGGATGTCTGGCGGTGGGACATCGTGATGTATCTGCAATCCGTCGCCATCAAGATTTTTGACGCGCGCAATGGGAACCTCATCGTCGCCGGCGACTGGAAGAACTCCGCCTTCCACGGCTTCCAGAACGAGAACAGGGTGGTCAGTGAATTGATCGACGAGATGAGCGCACGGTTGAGGGCAGCAATGCCGGACGATGTGGCGAGCAACGCTGCTGCGAATGCAACGGTAGATGCCGAGGTGACAGCGGAGCCCCGCGGGACGCCCTGAAGCGAACCTGCGCTACTCTGCGCAAACGGGGAATGGAGACGGGATCGATGGATTCGGCGGACAGGGAAGCAGCGTTATCCGGGGATCTTGCGTGAGCCGGGACCGCGATGAGCCCACCCTCGGCTCAATCGACCTGAGCGAGGTCGAATTCCGCCGCCCACGCCCGC
>CAYUGQ010000230.1:0-2575 GCA_964444305.1 uncultured Candidatus Sumerlaeota bacterium | reverse complement strand
AAGGAAAGAGGATAGCAGGGCATGGCAAAAATCTATAACAACATACTCGAGACGATCGGTCGCACGCCCCTCGTAAAACTCAATCGCATCACCGACGGAGCAAAGGCGACAGTCTTGTTGAAGCTCGAGTTTTTCAACCCTCTCGGCAGCGTGAAAGACCGTATTGGTCTCGCCATGATTGATCACCTGGAAAAAACACAGGGCATTGCCGCCGGCAAAACCACGCTCATCGAAGCCACCAGCGGGAACACCGGAATCGCCCTGGCTTTCGTCGCCGCAGCCAAAGGCTACGACCTGATCATCACCATGCCGGACACGGCCAGCACGGAGCGTAAAAAGCTCCTGAAAATCCTGGGTGCCCGCCTGGTTCTCACCGAAGGCGCAAAGGGGATGAAAGGCGCCATTGCCCGTGCCGAAGAACTGAATAAGGAAATCAAAGATTCAGCGATTCCGTCTCAGTTTGAAAGCCCCTCAAACCCTGAAATTCACCTAAAGACCACCGGTCCGGAAATCTGGGAAGACACCGATGGCCAGGTAGACATCCTCATCAGTGGCGTCGGAACCGGCGGAACCATCACCGGCGTCAGCGAATACATCAAACCCAAAAAGCCATCCTTCAAAGCCATCGCACTCGAACCCGAAGGCTCCCCCGTCATTTCCGGCGGCGAACCCGGAAAGCACCGCCTCCAGGGCCTCGGTGCCGGTTTCATCCCGAAAACCCTTCACACGGAAGTAATCGACGAAACCATCCGCATCAATGAAGAGCTGGCCGCCGAATACGCCAAGCGTGCCTGCCGCGAAGAAGGCATCCCCGTGGGCATTAGCAGCGGCGCTGCCATCTGGGCAGCCTGCGAAGTAGCCAAGCGGCCGGAAAACGAAGGAAAAACCATCGTAGCCATCGTTCCATCTTCCGCGGAACGCTACCTCAGCACCTGGCTGTTTGAAGATATCAGCTCTGAAAGTGACGATATTTCTGATCTGCTGCAGGGCAGCTAATCACCTGTAGACACATCAGACACACCAGTTAAATCGGGGCGGCAAGACAACATCTGTCGCCCCTTGTTTTTGTAATCTAACCCGGCCAAAGAAAGTTCTGAAAATGTCCATCAAATTTCAACAGGTCACGAAGTCATTCAACCGCGCCACCAACGGCAATAGCGGCGGTCGCCTGGTGAAAGCCCTCAACCCTATTGATCTTGAGATTAAGGATGGCGAGTTTTTCTGTATCATTGGCCCCTCCGGTTGCGGCAAAAGCACCCTTTTAAATATACTCGCAGGCCTCGAAACCCCCAGCACCGGCCATGTGACTCTAGATGGTGAAGTCGTGCGCGTAGCCGGCCCCGACCGCGCCGTCGTGTTCCAGGAAGCTGGCCTGATGCCCTGGATGACAGTTCAAAGTAATGTCGAATACGGTCTGCGCCTCCAAGGCCTCGACAAAGCCACACGGCGCGAAAAAGCCGAAAAGTATCTAAAGATGGTGCATCTGTCAAAATACGCCCAGTCCATGCCCCACGAACTAAGCGGCGGTATGCGCCAGCGTGTCAGCATCGCCCGGGCTCTGGCCCTGGAACCCAAAGTTCTTCTTATGGACGAACCCTTCAGCGCACTCGATGCCCAGACCCGCGATCTGCTCCATGATGAACTCCAGCGCATCTGGCAGGAAACAAGCCGCACAGTTCTTTTCGTAACCCATAACCTGCGCGAAGCCGTCTACCTCGCCGACCGCGTCATGATCATGACCGCCCAGCCCGGTTCCATTAAAAAAATCGTCACCGTTCCCTTCTCCCACCCCAGAAGCAAAAGCTCCACGGAAGTCAGCGCATTCACAGCCCAGCTTCACGACCTCATTAAATCCGAAGTCGACAAAGTCGCCGCCCGCGAGCTAGACCCCACCTGGGAGCCGGAAGCCCCGCCCATCGCATCAGACGTGAGTGATTATGCCGGTGGAATTTAAAACCCCTAACACAACATTCCCTGCCAAGCTCCGCAAGCCAGGCTTCTCCCTCTCACACCTGCTGATCTTTGCAGCACTGTTATTCATCGCCGGCTGCAACTCCAGACCCGAACTCAACGCTGACGGCGAACCCAGCCGAGTGCGTATTGCTTATTTTCCCAATATAACCCACGCCCAAGCCATGATAGGGATGGCCCGCGGAGATTTCCAGAAAGCCGCCGGAGACGAAATAGAAGTAGTCGCCCAGACCTTCAACGCCGGACCGGCTGTAATTGAAGCCCTTTACGCCGGCCATGTCGATATCGCTTATGTCGGCCCCACCCCGGCCCTAAACGGCTTCATCCAATCCGGTGGCGAAGAAGTCCGGGTTCTGGCCGGCTCCGCTTTAAATGGAGTCACAATTCTTGGCAACGCAAAACGCAACATTACAGACCTGAAACAACTGAAAAATGGCCGCATCGCCACGCCCCAGTTCGGTAACACCCAAGATATTTCAGCACGATACTTTCTCGGGGTCGTACTCGGCTTTGAAATCTCCACCGGCCGCACCGGCACACAAATCATCCCTGCCGCTAATCCCGACATCGATATCCTGTTTTCCAAAGACGACATCGACGCGGC
>CAYUGQ010000229.1:0-2580 GCA_964444305.1 uncultured Candidatus Sumerlaeota bacterium | reverse complement strand
TATGTTATCCATGACCGCGACCTGATCTTTTCGTGGTCCGGCACGCTTGAAGCCGAAATCTGGTACGGTGGCACAGGCGCTCTCAACCAACACTTGTTCAAGGTGACCTCAGATGAGTACCCGCAGTGGCTCGTCTTTCACTGGATTCGTTATCAGCTTCCATGGTTTCGCCAAATCGCCGCAAGCAAGGCTACGACCATGGGTCATATCAAGCGCACCCATTTGAAGGAGGCGACGGTTACGGTTCCAGCGGACGACGCGCTTCAAGCAGCAGATGCTGTGCTTGCATCACTTTACGAGATGCACGCGCAGGCAAATCTCGAATCAAGGCAGTTGGCGGAAATGCGTGATTATCTATTACCAAATCTGATATCGGGCGAAGTGTCGGCCCACGATGAAGCAGCCGTAGCATCAGAGGTGGTGAAATCACGGTCGAACTGACACAAGCCGCCTAGTCGGAAAACCTACCTCCGCCGCGATTAGTTGCACCTATTTACTCACCGTATCCACAACGTGCTTCATGAGATTACAGTCAATTCACCTTAAACGATTCAAGCGCTTCACAGACCTTAAAGTAACGAATCTGCCAACTGCCGCTCGTCTCGTCGTGCTCGTGGGACCGAATGGTTCTGGTAAGTCGTCACTTTTCGAAGCCTTCAATGTTTACAGTTATCGAGCTCGCCAGAACAATATCGTTGATCAATTTTATTGGACGAAGATCAATGATGATTCCGCTCCACCGCCACAGCAACCGAATATCTGGACAATATACGGCAACCAAGTTCAGATCACATTTCACGACCATACACCGTTCACATCTGGTGAGGGCTCTGATCTCGATAAGAGAGCGTTCTATATCCGTTCTTCCTACAGATACGAAGGCGACTTTTCGGTAAACTCAATCAGCCGCGCTGGCGACATGACCGATGACCCCAAGAGACCAGCAAATCTTATATCTCAAGACACTCGTGTCGCCGACAATTACCAACGCTTGGTCGCGACCACTCTAGCCGAGATCTACGATTCGTCACTTGACGATAACACACCACGCAAAGAGATCCGTGAGCGACTTATCGGCAAGGTCGCTGAGTCACTGAGAAACGTACTTCCTAACCTGCGTCTCATGGGTCCGGGTGATCCGCTGCAGGACGGCACGTTCATGTTCGAGAAAGGAACAGCTCGCGACTGGAAATACAAAAATCTTTCAGGCGGCGAAAAGGCGGCGTTCGACCTACTCTTGGACTTCATAGTCAAGGTAGAGCGTTTCGACGACACGGTCTTCTGCATTGATGAACCAGAATCACACATGCATATCGCGGTTCAGGCTACCTTGCTGGGCGAGCTCCTCAATCATCTACCCGGCAAGAGTCAGCTATGGATCGCAACGCATTCGATTGGAATGATGCGAGCGGCGCGGGATCTTCATTCCGCGAGACCCGATGAAGTTGCCTTTCTTGATTTCGGTGGTCATGACTTCGACGAACCCGTCATCATCGAGCCCGCAACACCCGACCGCGCGTTCTGGAAGCGGAACTTTGAAGTGGCATTGGGCGATTTGGCCCACCTTGTCGCTCCGCGACATATCGTATTCTGTGAGGGAGCAGCACGCGGCGCTGGCGATGGATTCGATGCACAATGTTACGAAACCATTTTTGGGGTAGAGTATCCCGATGTTGAGTTTGTTTCTACAGGATCGGCCTCTGAAATGCAAAAGAACGCACTTTCGGTGAGCGCAGTTATGGAACGTATCTTGTCTGGTATCACGTTTAGTTCCCTACGAGACAGAGACGATGCGTCAGATATTGAGATCGCTGAGTGGAACGCGGAAGGTTTGCGTGTACTGAATCGACGCACAATTGAAAGCTACCTTTGGGACGATGAGATTTTAACGCGGCTTTGCTACCAAATCGAACAGCCAGATAAGGTTCATGAAGTATTGGCCTTAAAGCGTGATGAAATGGCCCGAAGTCAGCAACGAGGCAACCCGGTAGACGATGTCAAGTCTGCGGCAGGCAATATTTTCACGGGCTTACGCCGTATTTTTAATCACCCCAGGCTAGGCAGTTCGCGCGAATCCTTCAGCCGAAATGTGCTTGCCCCACTTGTAGCGCCCGGTACCGCGACATATGATGAGCTGAAGCAAAGCGTATTCGGTGAAAAGTCCTCTCCTACATCCTAACTTTCCACACGCGAATCATTGGATGCGAACACCGCAATTCGGCCGTATGTTATGTGGCGTCACTGCGCTATCCCGCTCGAGTCTTTTGATCGCCGTGAGCAGTTCCTTCTCGACATCAACCGTGGCCGGATCGATGTCAGGAAAGTCAGCCATCAAAACCGGGTGCGACAGACGGTTGTCTTAGCCCGGCTCGATCTTTCAGGTGCGCCGCATCGTAATCCCGACGGAGAAGAGGTCCCTACGCCGCACCTGCATCTATATCGTGAAGGCTACGGCGCCAAGTGGGCGTTCCCTGTACCTGAGGACCAGTTTCTGCGCCTGGACGATTTGATGGGCACCTTAGACAACTTCATGCGGTACTGTAATATCACGGTGCCGCCAATCATAGATCCGGTCCTGTT
>CAYUGQ010000228.1:0-2581 GCA_964444305.1 uncultured Candidatus Sumerlaeota bacterium | reverse complement strand
AGATGCCGTGGCTCCAGATAAGCGGCTTGGCGTGCGGCCACATCCCGTATTGGAAGGCTTGCACCGGGTCGGCACCGATTCCCCGAAGAGAGCGGGCGATGCTCATGTCGACCGACTCGAAGGCCTCGCTGAAGAACTTTCCGAGGTAGCCGATGCTGTAAAAGGTTAAGGCGATTACACCAGCGACCGCATTTGCGCCCACGGCGGCCACCGCGATGACGGCCCAGATCAGGCTGGGAATAGTGCGAATGACGTTGAGCAGCATTCGCATGGCAACCACCAGCCAATGGGGAGCAATGTTCTGGGCCGCTCCAAGCCCGACTACCAGGGAAATGAAAATGGAGAAAAAGGTGGCGAGCACCGCGATCTTGACCGTTTCCAGCAGCGACTCCAGGGTGCGCCCAATAACCGAAAAGTCGGGCGGAAAGAATTCCCGCAGAAATCCGCCCAAGTTGCTCCAGATACGGAGCTCGCGGCCGCTGCCCTCCATGAGACTTCCCGAGTAAATGACGGCCAAGAGGAAAATGAGAAAGGTCACGTTGAGCACGTTCAACCGGTCGTACCACGGACGTTCGTGCAGAATCACTCCCTGGGAGGCAGGAGAGGTGGGAGGGGGCGGAGGCGTGCTCACGGGGCGGCGGTCGGCGGCTGCGAGTGAATATGGCGGACCTTCCAAGCGGTGGGATCCTGTGGATTGATGCTCAGGGCGATGTCGGCGAAGCGCTGAATGAGATCCGCGTTGTGTAGAACACAAAATACGACGCAGCCGCGCTGGTGCGCCTCCTGTCGAAGCAATCCGAGCACACGCCCCGCATAATAGGTGTCCAAACTGGAAACCGGCTCGTCTGCGAAATAGATGTCCGGCTGTTGAAAGACGGCCCGGGCAACTGCCACGCGTTGTTGTTCGCCGCCCGACATCTCGGCCACCCATTTGTGCGGGTTGCGCGCGACATCGAGGTCCACCAGAAGCCGGAAGGCCTCCTCACGAAGCGCGGATGGAAAGCCGAGCAAGGTCCGCAGCCACGAATAACGCGCGAGGCGACCGCAGAGCACATTTGTCATCAGGTCGGCATTGGGCGTAAGTTGGAGGTTCTGGAAAATAATGCCAAACCGGGCCCTCAGTTCAGCTGGAGGAACAGGATCCCGCTCGGCCAGGGCCACGCTAACGGAACCTTCTGACGGCTTACGCAAGCCACACAGACACGAGAGCAGAGTCGTTTTTCCTACTCCGGACGGACCGACCACAGCCACGAAATCTCCCGCTCGCGCGTCGAGGTGGAGCCCACGAAAGAGCCAGCGGCCCCCGCGCTCAAAACCCAAGTCCCGCACTTGCACGAAGCGGGTCAGGGAAGCATTGGGAGGCTGGCTAGGCATCGTGCGGCAATGAATCAATCCGTCCGAGGGCGTGTCCTCAGTGCGCCATGCGCTCGATCAGCGCGAGGGCTTCGCGCGTCACTGCGTAGTGTTCCGCTTCATCGGTCTCAACAAGCGGAGCACCGAAGATGCGATCCCGCAGTTGCGGCGCCTGCTCGTTCAGAGCGAGGAGGATGCGGCGCAATTCCGCGACGGCCTCGTCGCTCAGCGTGGCACGCGAGACGAGGACGTGGCTCGGCACAGGCCCTTGAGTGTCGATAACCTTCAGGCGAGAACGCTGCTCGACGCTCAAGTGTTTGTCTTGATCAAAAACATAGTAGCTGACAGCCGCGGCCTCCGCCCGGCCCTGCAACACCCGCTCCACCGCGGAGACGTAACCCACGCCGTAAGAAACATTTCCTTCGCCGAAAAATGCGTCGGGCCCTCCTTCCGCAGTGATGAGGCCCTGCTTGTAAAGGTCCCAAGCGGGAATGATGAATCCTGAGGTGCTTGTACGGCTAGAGAACGCGATTGGCTTTCCCGCCAGGTCCGCGACTGATTCATACGGACTGTCTGCAAGCCCCAGCCAGTAGCTCTCGTAAAAGGGTTGGCCGTTGATCTCCGTAGCGAGCAGGAGTCGGGCGATGTTGGCATCGGCCAAATTGACCCCCACGGTGGAGCTGACGTAGGCGACGTCGACGGTGCCGTTACGCAGACTTTCGCGGATCACGGCCGAACTCATGGGGATGACCACCTCCACTGGCATCTCGGAAGTCTTTGCCAGGAATTCTGTTAGCGCTTTTTGATCCGCGAGCATCGCGTCGGGATCTTTATCCGGCTCTAGCGCGATCACGATCGCACTGGGATTCGCTGAAGATTGCGATCTCTCGCCATCGCTGCACGCGACCAAAAGAAGCCCGGCGAAGAGAGGGAAAAGAAGGCGAAAATCGGTTGGGAATGTTTTCATGGCAATGGGGTTTAGATGAGACTGTGTCTCGACAGCAACAACTGCCGCGTCAGCGGAGTCAAGCCAATCGGCGAAGCGGGAGCGATGGCGGCCCCGCCCGGCGGGCTAGCTGGTCGGCGTGGCGGAGGACCTGAAGCGTAGATACTTGGTTGTTTTGCCTTGCTTCGATCGGCGGGCTGGGAGGGCATGCAAGCACGATGGTTTTCGATTTCACCTCCACGCCTGACCGGAGCGGAACAGGCAGCATGAAATGGCGAAAAT
>CAYUGQ010000227.1:0-2587 GCA_964444305.1 uncultured Candidatus Sumerlaeota bacterium | reverse complement strand
GTCGATGATATTAATAGCGTGATTGTTCCAGAAGCAGGTGGTGGCGGCGGAGGTGATGGTGATGCCGCGTTCCTGTTCCTGCTCCATCCAGTCCATGGTGGCCGCACCGTCGTGCACCTCACCAACTTTGTGAGTCACACCCGTGTAGAAAAGAATGCGCTCGGTTGTTGTCGTTTTACCAGCATCGATGTGAGCCATGATGCCAATATTACGAAGCCTATTTAGAGGTGTCTTGCGTGCCACAAATGTTTCCTTTCGGTTGCCTTCAAGTTTGAGTGTGCCGCTGTCAGCATTTCCCTGCCTCAGCCGGTCAACATAATAAGGCATTGGAGATTTGCCCAAAACCGGGTTTTGATACCGGGAGGGTTTTGGTTTATTTGAGGTATAGCGATTCCTGCGTTATGGCTATACCTGATATCGGTTGATATTGTCTGGTTTTATAGTGGCGATTATTATGATTTTCGCCGGGTGAATCAAACTATTTCGGGGCCGTCTGTGGGGGCGAGAGTGCCGTCGTCGGAGGCGCGGGCTTTGACTTCGGCGAGCTTCTGTTGTACGACGGGTTTCATTTCGGGTGGGGCTTGCTTTTCGAGGGCTTCGAGGAGGCTGATGGCATTTTCCGGGCGGCCGGTTTCGGAGTAGGCCTGGGCGAGGTTCATGATGGCGAGGGGGTGTTTGACGTCGCGTACCTGGGGTTCGAGGAGCTGGATGATTTGCTCTGGCATGGCGGCCTGGCCGTAGTGCCAGGAAAGCTCGGCGAGGACGCTTTGCTTTTCGGTGTCGTTGCCAAGGTCATAGGCTTTATCGGCGTAGGCGCGGGCTTCGTCGAGTTCGTTGCGGCTGGCGGCGATCTGCATGAGGGCCCGGTATCCGGAGGCGCGGGTGGAATTTTTTTCTACGAGGGCTTTGACGCGGGCAAGGCCGTCATCGGCGCGGTTGGTTTCGTTGAAATAGCCGTAGAGAAGAATGAGGTATTGGGGGTTGGTGACGTCGGTTTCGGCGGCCCATTCGAGGAGTTGCTGGGTTTCTTCGCCGCGATTCTGGCGTGCGCGAACGCGGGCGAGGCCCATGGCGGCGCGGGCCTGGTCGGCGGGATAGGCGGCGTCGTCCTGAATTTCGGCGAAAATGGTTCCGGCCTGGTCGAGTTCGCCGGATTCGGCGAGGGCTGCGGCTTTCCAGTAGAGGTCCGGGATATGGCCGCCGCTGAGTTCGCAGGCGCGTTCTGCCAGTTGGAGGGCTTCGTCTACAAAGCCTTCATTGAGCATCTGGGGGCCGACCTGGCGGAAAAATTCCAGATTGTCTTTGTTGGCCTCTGCCGCTGCCATTACCTGATCTGAGTATTCTTTACGAGTGATGCGGAGATGATTTCCCTGGGGGTCTACCACGTCCATCATGTCATTTGAAGCCATAGCGAAAGTTCATCCTGAGGTCAGTTTTGTTTTCCGGGTAAGATTAAGATATCACCGGAATGTCGTGAAAAATCTTTGTCGACATTGTTTGCCTTACATCGAATGACTTTAATTCAAGCATGCATTCACAAAAAACTGAGGATTCGATGAGAGAAAAGGTCGTAGGTGTGATTCCGGCGCGGTTTGCGTCGACCCGGTTGCCGGGAAAGCCATTGATTGAGATTGCGGGTAAACCGCTGGTTAGATGGGTTTGGGAGGCGGCGGGGCGATGTGAGACTTTGGATGAGATTATTGTGGCGACGGATGATGAGCGTATTCGGGGTGTGTGTGAGGGGTTTGGGGCGCGGGTGGTGATGACGTCGCCGGAATGCCCGAGCGGGAGTGACCGGATGGAGGAGGCGGTGAGGGGGATGGAGTGTGATATTGTTGTTAATATTCAGGGGGATGAGCCGCTGATGGATCCGGGGACGGTGGATGGGTGTGTGAGGGTGCTGGCTGAGGATGGGGCGGCGGGGGTGGTTTCGGCGATGACGCCATTTGGGGAGGGGGAGGATTATACGCTGCCGCACCTGGTTAAGGTGGTGACGGATTCGGTGGGATATGCGATGTATTTTAGCCGGGCGCCGATTCCGGATGTGCGGCGGTTGTCGGCGGAGGAACTGGCGGGGGTGCCGAGGCCGATGAAGCATGTGGGGCTGTATGTTTATCGCCGGGAGGCGCTGGAGCGGTTTGTTGCGCTGGAGCCGTCGCGGTATGAGGTGATTGAGAAGCTGGAGCAGCTGCGGCTGATGGAGGCGGGGGTGAAGATAAGGATGGTGGAGGTGGAATCTGCGGCGGTGGGGGTGGATACGCCGGAGGATGTGGCGGTGGTGGAGGGGCTGTTGCGGGGGAGGTAAGTTGAGATCGATATTATACCTTGTTTTGTGTTGACAGCGAACTAAAGTGCTGTGTGTCTCACTTACAACTTGGAAATTTCGTAACCTCACGCCATTGGTGGGAACGGGGACACGTAATGACCGTGTTGATACACATGTAAACGAATAGAGGTTTAGGCCATTATTGCTTCAGGCGATTTATAAAGAAGCATTTCGTTGCGGTCTATGACAGGATGCAGGTATTTTTCGCCGTTGTTTTACTTGCGCAGTTCATTAGTACAGTACTGGTAGTGAGAAAAATGA
>CAYUGQ010000226.1:0-2706 GCA_964444305.1 uncultured Candidatus Sumerlaeota bacterium | reverse complement strand
TACCAATTGTTGCTTATGACACGAGTAGTATGCCTGAGATGGTTGATCATGAGAAAACTGGATTGCTAGCCAGATACGACGACGAAAGCGATTTTTTGGAAAAGGTAATACGTCTTTTGCAAGATCGCTCACTGCGGAGCGAGATGGGGGCAATGGGGAAACGTAAAGCCGAGGTTCAGTTTTCCCACGCCAGAAGCATGGAGCGGGTTCGGGAAATTCTTGTTAGCTAGGCTGTTTGATGGAGTGTTTCCAAGGCCCTTCTAAGCACAGCATCATTTCTGCTACCCGGCATAGTATGCTTTTTGACCCAGGCCTTGTGAACGTAAGCCACGCGAACGGGAATTTCTGGCAAGTTGCAGATAATGGCGGCGGAAAGCCTTTTCCTTCCACCGTTTGCTTTGATGAGGTTGCCGTCTCGGTCCACCGCAACCTTTATTTCATCAGTTGCCATGCTTTCCTGGTAGCCGTGTCGTTGTAGTGATTCAAATATTTCACACTGGCTTTCCACAAGCGCGAGCGCTTTGTGTGGACTGTCAACTACCAGGTTTCTGTTGAAATGGCTTGGGTAAATTCCCTGTTCCAGATCTCTAACCAATTTTCTATATGTCTGGCTTTTCTGAAGGGCGTTACGATGGAGCCATAGATCTTCCATCAGTTGGTAACGCTGATGATCCCGCATTTTTTTGACCCTCAGATCCCAGTCACCGTCCCAAAAAAAATGTTTTCGATCGACGTCCTGAGGTTGGACATAAGTTTCGATATCTGTCGGCTTAACCCTGATCCAGGTCAGGGCACCCAATTGGCTGATGGCGCTCCGCCGGGATATGGCGTGGTCACTTATCCAGTCGTACCGACTCCACAAAGCCCAGACCAAAACCTGAACCCGTGCTCTGACTAGTTTGTACCAGGCCTCGCGGATAAATCTGACTAATCTGCGCCGTATAGTCCTAACTTTAAAAATGAAGACGGAATGACTAGATGACAATTTTCTGACTCGGTTCCTGTGTGGATGGCCTTCAGGCCTATGGTGCACTCAACATAGGATGCTGGATTTTCATGGCTTATTGTAGGGGTTGGAGGCGCCAGGCGCCAGGTGCCGAAATCGTTTGTACTCCCATTGGTACTGCTCAGGACTTTCCCGCACACAGCTCTCTACTGATAGATTGAGGGCCGAAACCGCTGTGATGGTATCATCGCTGTCGATACCGGCGGCTGTGGGCCGTACTACAATACGGAAACCGCGGTTATCGGTAAGCCGTTCAGCATACGCAACGAAAGACGCAGCGTCAGATCTGGCGATCAGCTTGGAAGCCAGCGTCATGGTTCGTACGTTATGTCCAAAAAACGGAGCGAAAACGTACCCGGATTTTCGGCTTGGACTCTGATCCGGCAAAATCCCTGCAATGCCCCCGCCCTTGAGAATGTTCACCATTTTCACCAGTCCACGGCGGTCGCCTTTCACCAGGGTCGATCCCGCTCTTTCCCGCACCTGGTTCATGTAGTCCTCAAACTCCTTGATGTGCGGTGGGCTGTACAGCGCCGCCATCTGGTAGCGTGATGAAAAATAAATTCCGATCAGCTCCCAGTTGCCAAGGTGCGGAGCCAGCAGCACTACGCCGCGCCCGTCGGCCATAGCCTGATCCACCAGTTCAATCCCTTCGATTTCACGAATCAGCCCCAGGCACTTTTCCACTGGCCATTCCCACATCAGCGGAATCTCCATAAAGGTTTGGCCGAAGTGACGCAGACTGGAGCGGATCAGCCGTTGGCGCTGGTCCTCAGGGAGTTCCGGGAAGCACAGGTTGATATTCGCGGTGGTCACCATTTTTGCGCGGGTTGGAAACCATCCGCTCAAGGTGCCGAGTACGCGACCAATGCGTTGCGCGGCACTGAGGGAAAGCTTGCCTGCAAGCCGCAGTGCAAATATGGCGATCTTGGCCGTGGTCGAAGCCATGGAGTCCGTTGTCCTTCAGCGGTTACGTTTGTTGCCGTAAAAAGCGGGCTCTGTCCGGTCTGGCCGGGTTTTGAACCGACGGTGCATCCACAGGTACTGGTCCGGTTGCCGCCGCACCTCCCGCTCGATCGCCTGATTGACCAGGGTGGCATCGGCCAGGTCATCACCGGACGGAAAGTTCTCCAGGGCCGGGTGGAAGTAGATGTCGTAACCCGGGCTGCCTTCCCGGCGGAAATGACTGAACGGTACGATGGCGCAGCCGCTACGTTCCGCAATACGGGAAGTCGCCGTGATGGTGCCAGCGGGTACGCCGAAGAAGGGCGCAAATACGATGCCTTTACGCCCATAGTCCTGATCGGTGGCGTACCAGATGGTACGGTTCTGCCGTAAGCGCCGCAGCAGGCCTCTCAGGTCTTTGGAGCTAAGCGCAACCCCATACCGACGCTCCCGGGCCCGGGTCATCACAGCATTCGTCAGTGGGTTATTGTGGTCCCGCTGCATGACATCCGCCTCGATCACCTCGGTGACCAGGCTGCCCCCCAGGTCCAGCGTGCTGTAATGTCCGCCCAGCAGCAGCACGCCCTTGCCGCCTTCCAGCGCCTGATCAAGGTATTCGAGGCCGTGAATGTGGGTAATATCGGTAAACTCCCTGGGATCGCGAAACCACGCCAGGCCCAGCTCCATCATGCCAATGCCATTGGAATGAAAGGCCTTGCGGACCAGCGCGTGCTGTTCCTGCTCCGGCAGCTCCG
>CAYUGQ010000225.1:0-2714 GCA_964444305.1 uncultured Candidatus Sumerlaeota bacterium | reverse complement strand
GGGGGGCCGGCGCGGGCCTTGGACCTTAGGCCGGGAGGGGGGAGGAGGTGGAACCACCCGGCTTACCACCCCGAAGGGCAGCGGCCCGAAACTCGTATCTGAAGCGCAATAGACCGTTGAAGACTAAATTTATGCGAAAACTTTTTGCGATTCAATCGTCAAGTCTTTTTCCCCTGATCAATCCTCCCGGATGCAAACTTTGGTGAAAGACTGACGATCAGTTCTCTTATACAGTCGGGGCGCCCGTTTCTATTCCGTCTTCGTTAATTTTTTTTCTACTTCACTACAGTTAAAGTTTCAGCCCATCACAGAAATAGAACATGTGTTCTAGTTTATCCTTGACGGAATCGATCTCAATATGCACGGTGCTGTTATGATGATGAACTTTCCTGTTTCCCAGCTTGCGGCCTATGGGCTTGCGGCTGATTTGGTTCAATGTATTGCCAGTGACGGCGTGAGCCAGTTGCTGCCGTTGCAGGTGCAGGCGATTACCGCATCGGATCTTTTGCGGGGCGGGAACCTGCTGGTGCTGGCGCCGACGTCTGCGGGGAAAACTTTGCTGGGCGAGATTGCGGCTTGTCGGCACTGGCAGGCCAACCGCAAAGCGATTTTTCTTGCGCCGACGCGGGCGCTTGTCTCTGCCCATTATCGACATCTGAAAAACCGGTATCAGGGGGCCGGGATTCGTGTGGTTATGTCTACGGCTGATCATACTCAACATGACGAGGCTATCGGGCAGGGTCAGTTTGATTTTGCGGTTATGGTTTACGAGAAATGCCGGTCGTTCCTTGTGTCGTCGCCGGGCTTTGTTTATTTGGCCGGAGTGGTTGTGGCGGATGAACTGCAGGTGCTTCATGATCCGGATCGTGGCGACACGGCAGACATGTTATTGTCGCGGCTGGCTCATGGTGAGATGCCCATTCAGATTATTGGTCTGTCGGCGGTTTTGGATGATGCTCAAGAGGTGGCGCGGTGGCTTGATGCGCAGGTGTTATCTTCGGCATCCCGGCCTTGTGATCTGCGGGAGGGGGTTTGGTGTGTTCAGCATGGTGCGTTTCATTTTAAGGCGGGAGAAGAATGGCATGATGAACGGATTGGGAGCCCGCAAACCGGAGGCATGGTTTCGTGCATGGGTCTGCCGGAAAAAGATGGTCTGGCCCGGGCGGCGGAACTTTCCTTGAAGCTGGCGCAGGAGGGGGAAAGCTGTCTGGTGTTTGTTCCGACGCGGGCGATTTGTCGTCAGATGGCCTTGGCGCTGGCGCAGGAAGCGGGGCGTCAGCCGGACTGGACACGTGATGATTGCATCGAGCTTGTGTTGGCAGAGGAATCGGCTATGCGGCGGTTGTTGGAGGTGTGCCTGCCGGCGGGGGTTGGGATTCATAATTCTGACCTGACACCTGATCTTCGCGCGGCTGTTGAGGAGCGCTTTAATGCTGGTCGGATACGCATTTTGGTGGCGACGCCGACCTTGGCCCAGGGGGTCAATCTGCGGGCAAAGAATGTGATTCAGATTCCTGTCATGATGGGCCCTAATGTTTGCGGCGGGGGCCACAGTGCCCAGCGCCGGCCGCAAGTATCTCTCAGCCTGGACCGCTACCGCAACCAGGCGGGGCGGGCAGGTCGTTATGGCAGCGGAGAAAGCTTTGGCCGGTCGATCCTGGTGGCTCAATCGCATACAGAGGCGTTGCGTCTGTCCCGGCAGTTTATCGAGCCGGGCGGGATGTCGACGCCAGCTTCCCAGGCTGGCTTTCGTTCGGACAGGCTTGAGGGCTACATTCTGGATTTTGTGGAAAGCGGTATGGCTGGCACGTTCAGCGAAATCGTTGCTGCGCTGACGAAGACTTTCGTGGGCCAGCGCACGGCCGGGACGCCCGGGGCTGACGTTGTAGAAGATGAACTTTTTGGCCATGTTACGCGGCTGATTCAATGGAACCTGCTGGAAGAAACGGCTTCGGGGAGGCTGTGCGTTACGGGACTGGGCCAGGTAGCTGCTGCGGGGGGATTTCGGTCGAGCACTGTTCGCGAAATGACGCGCTGGTGTGCGGACTGGTCTGGCGGCACTCCGGGCACGGCGGAGGCTCTGGTGGTGTGCGCTATGACAGAAGAGGGGGAAGATTTCCCGCTGTCTGCTACTGCCGATGAGGTCAGATCGCGCCGGTGGCTTCGGGCGGCGGAAGCAATGCTTCGCCGGGAAAATGCGTGGGAGAAGGAGACTGTCCAGGGGATGCTGCGTCCGTCTGGCGGCTTGTCACCGCAGCGCCATGGCATGATCAAAATGGCGGTGCTTGCCACTGCATGGATTTCGCGGCGGACCACAGCGGAACTGGAGCAGGAGTTTAATGTTCCTGCGGGGGTGATTTCTGCGGTGGCCGCGCATTTGTCATGGCTTGTTGGTGGCTTGGTTGGTTGTGCGCAGGTGGTTGATTGCAGCGAAGATTTCTGTGGCCAAATACGTCAAGTTGCCGCGCGCCTGCCTCTCGGTCTGGCGCTGTCTGCGTCGGGTTTATCCGGCGTGCGGGTGCTGGGCCTTACGCGAAATTATCTGCACCAGCTTGCCGCCGAGGGTTTTGATTCCATCAGGGCGATTCAATCGGCAGCGCCGGACACGCTGGCCCGAATCATTCCAAAGGAGCTGGCCGAACGGCTGCTTGCCGAATATTGCGCCGCGCCCGCACCCGACAAGGCCGGCGATGATACATCGGTCCAGGCATCTC
>CAYUGQ010000224.1:0-2724 GCA_964444305.1 uncultured Candidatus Sumerlaeota bacterium | reverse complement strand
CAGACATAACAACCGTCCAGGCCCCCCCAATCATTCCCCCCACCGGACTCCATATCCCCGACAGGACAAACAGACCAATCCCCACAATCATGATTCCCAGTCCATAAGAAAATAGATAAGTACCATTCTCTCGATGCCAGGCCACATTCCGCTCGATCAGCTCACCCTCCCGATTCTTGTAATCATTATATTCCGGCGGCGACTTCGTATAAAGAAAACCCATAAATGGGCTGTTCGCCACAAACGGAACAATCCCCACCGCCTCATACGGAAACGCCTTAAGCCCGCCTATCCAGGCCATTACAATAAAAATAGCGATCCGGGCAAAGTTAATCCACTGCTTCTGCGCACCTGCAACCAGGCGCAACACTCTTTCCAACATACAATTGATCCTTTTAATAAAAGCTTAATTAGTAAAACCCCTCCCGCACTGCGGGGCAGGGGATAAGCCCGGACAAAAATCCAGGCACATGTAATTATAGCACCGCACTATCAGCCCACGCCGCAGGCACCCTCGGGCACCCGGCATCTCAAATAAGCGCTATGCGGTTAGATCAATTGCGAAAAATTTGTAACATCGCACGGGAAGGCGGCAATCGCCACGGCGGCTTCCTGTGAACACGCAAATACCCGCCGCCACCCACCATCACAACAGACGCCGCCAGCATCACCAACGTAAAAACAAAAAAAAGCGGCACATAAGCGCCCTGAACAGCCGGAGCCTCAAAAAGATGCGCCTGCTGCATCCAGCAATGTCCCGACTCTGGCTCACTTGGCAATGTTGAAATTGAATCAACTATCCCCGCCGACCGTGCCAACCCATCCCCGGCCGTATGCCCAAAAGCCTCCACCAGACCGCTTCCCATTGCGTGACAAACCGGCGACACCGCCAGGACAGCCAAAATCAACGCGAGAAATTTTATGAAACTATTCCGTAACATAATATCAGATCAAATCACGCAGAAGTAAGAAAAAATGGCAACAGGAAAAGCCCGCCGCCCCCTTAAATAGAAAAAGCCGACAGGAAAAAAATTCCTGTCGGCAATGTTTCCTCCCCGGCAGGGGAGAACACATCAGGCGAAAAGTGCCTTAGTTGATAACGCGGACGTTACCAGCCTGCGGGCCACGAGGGCCATTGCTGGCGTCAAACGTCACCCGGTCACCTTCGTTAAGCGTACGGAAACCGTCGCTCATGATAGCCGTGTGATGTACGAAAAGATCAGGACCTTCATCCTGTGTGATAAACCCGAAACCCTTCGAGTCATTGAACCATTTAACAGTTCCGTTAGCCATTGCTGGCCTCCTTTTAGGCTTCCATTGAGCCTGTGATTAGGAGAAGATTTTCATCTGAAAAAGGGGTGGGGGGAAAAGTAGCGCGGGAGTGAAACTCAACCGGCTGAACAAATGCGACGATTAAGCGACCTACGTGAAACTTTGCTTCCCTCCGCGTTTTTCTGCTGGAGGTCTTCTCTATGTTACGGAATATATAACGCCATCATTGAGACTGCATTCAACAATCTCCCAAAAAAAATTGAACTCCGGACAAGACAACCAATCACGCAAACTCCAAAACCTATATGCACCCGACACGACCCGCTGATTTTTCCTGTCCCATAGAGTCCCAAAGAGTCCCATACGGGAATTGCAGCTTCCCCGCTCCCTGTCATATAACCCTCTCCATCATGAAGACGATGATGACCCTCCGCAAAACCGGTTAGGCGCCAACCAGGTGATGCACAAGGAGACTGGTCACTCGATTTCTTCATGTACGGCATTAACAGTCATAGAGTCAAGCGGCCTGGCCTCACGCGATAAAGCCACGGGACACTTGCGCGTGTCATCTCGTTGTCTATGGGATCACTCCCACAGGCAGACTCATTGATTGCCGTTATAGAGCAACAAAACGAAGCAGCACCATAGCTTCGCCGGCGAAGCACCTTTATTAAAGAAAGAAACGAAAACTAGCAAGGAACAAACACAAAACGGAAACTGACTAACATCCATTAACACTGAACACCAGCAACTAACCCCATCTTAAACCGAGGTGCATCATGGTCAGTTCGGTTGTAAAGCTCACCCGCGCTTCAAGAGGTCTATCCCAGGGCGCAGTCGTACTTGCTCTTCTATCTTTTGCACCCCTATGCAACGCCCAGATCCCCACCGTTCTCGGCGTGCTGTTCGGCATGGGCACAAAGAACATATCAGTACCCGCCCGGCCGGAAACCGTCAATTTCCCCGCCGTCAGAATTCTAGACGAAAACAGCCAGCCCATTCCCGGTGCACAGGTGATGATAAAACGCCACGGCGCCCGCTCCCATGGCAAACTCGAATGGGACACCAGCAACCACGATGGTCTCACGACCCCGGCCATTACCAAATTCGACGAA
This sequence comes from uncultured Candidatus Sumerlaeota bacterium, assembly GCA_964444305.1. Lineage (GTDB taxonomy): Bacteria > Sumerlaeota > Sumerlaeia > Sumerlaeales > Sumerlaeaceae > JAKFFN01. The sequence goes on along the minus strand of CAYUGQ010000224.1, from coordinate 337 downwards.
CCAGACGAAGGCACCTACATGCTCCTGGCCAGGGCTCCCGGGTTTGCCCCCAAAAGCACTCTGGTATCCCTTCCTGCAAGCCAGCCCACCATCGATGTAATGCTGACCCGGGGTCAGCCCGTCACATTGAACCTCACCGACGAATCCGGCCGAGAAATTCCCCCCAATCTCGCCATGTCTCTATTTCCCGAAAACTGGGCTGTTAGCGTCTGGCTGACAGCGAAAAGTGAACGAGTTCAAAAAGCGGACGTGCCTGGAAATAATTATCCTGTTTCACGAACAACTTCTGAAAGTCTCCTCTCTCTCTTCCCCGTAGATCGCGACTCTTCATCCCGCA
>CAYUGQ010000223.1:0-2772 GCA_964444305.1 uncultured Candidatus Sumerlaeota bacterium | reverse complement strand
CACCCCTCCCACCATCCGGCCCCGCCCCCCGCACCGTAATACTGCTCGACACATCAAGCACCGCCGAATCCACCGGAATCGACTGCCCCCAAACAGCACTGCCCCCACAAAAAACAACCACACCAACAGCTACGCTCCGCCCCAAACCACCCAAAACCCCAAACAGCTTCCTTACAAATAACCCGTTCAAGCCAAACTCCCATCGTAACTGAACTATAACCAAACGTCGTTTTTCTCTTGCGCCCACCCCACACAGCCCCTCAGATTCCGAACCTATGGCCATAAATGGGTAAACGAATACTGCCCCAGATGACACGCTGCACCACCCGACGGCCGCAAACCTATTTGATACGTAGACTGTTGTTTTTGTTCATGCTGAAAAATCCATACCCCACAATAACCCCCGCATCCACCCACACCCCCTGGCACCTCGCCGCCCTCATACTCTGCGCCCTCCTCATCACAGGATGCGCCCAAAAAACCCAAGCCCCCCAACACAACCACAGCCGCACCCGCCTCGCAGACCCAATCCTCCACCTCCCCCACTCAGACGTCCCCCACGGCACCACCGACTGGAAAGCCGTAAGAGCCGCCCTCGGCGCCACCAGCAAACGCACCGGACAAATCGCATCCACCGCCGGCGGATACGGAAAAGCCGTCTGGGCAGGCACCGGCGGAAAAGTCATCGACATCGCCGCCGGCCGCATCGTCAACGAACCCCCAACCCTCATCAGCCCCAACGGATTCGCATGGCCCGCCAACGGAAAAATCTCCCGCGGCTTCCGCCCCTCCAGCAACCACAAAGGCATCGACATCACCGCCCCCATCGGCGAACCCGTCTACGCCTCCCGCGCCGGCCGCGTAATCTACGCCAGCAACGAACTCTCCGGATTCGGAAACTGCATCATAATCCAGCACGACCCCACCTGGACCACCTTCTACGCCCACAACAACAAAAACTTTGTCCAGGCCGGAGACATCGTCCAATCAGGCCAGCTCATCGCCGAAATCGGAAAAACCGGACGCGCCACAGGCCCCCACCTCCACTTCGAAATCCGCTGCGACGGCCAGGCCATAGACCCCCACCCCCTCCTCCCCTGACCCCACCACACCAAACCCAAAATTCTAACGCCCCACCACTGGTAACACAACGTTAGAATGCAAGCAGACCCCGACCAAAAACGGCGCGCATGGAAAATACCAAACTCCCTGCGCGCCCTCCGATACCCCAACTACCGCCTCTTCATCAGCGGCCAAATCATCTCCCTCACCGGCTCCTGGATCCACAACACCGCCCTCGCCTGGCTCGTCTACAACCTCCTCACCCAAAGCAGCTTCTACCTCGGCCTCCTAAACTTCGCCCTCCAAATCCCCGTACTCCTCCTCGGCCTCCTCGCCGGCGCCATGGCAGACATGGTCAACCGCCACCGCCTCCTCATGATCACCCAGGCCCTCTTCATGGTCGACTCCGCCCTCCTCGCCTGGCTCACCCTCACCCACGGCCCCGACGGCCTCCCCCTCATCACCTTCTGGTCCGCCCTCGCCCTCGCCACCTTCTCCGGCGTCCTCAAAGCCTTCGACCTCCCCGCCCGCCAAGCCTTCCTCCTCGAAATGATCCCCCGCCACGAACTCACAAACGCCGTAGCCCTAAACAGCCTCACCTTCAACATGGCCCGCGTCATCGGCCCCAGCATCGCCGGCATCGTCATCGCAGAAGTCGGCAAACTCCGCCCCCACCAAAAAGGCTTCGGCGAAGGCATCTGCTTCGCCCTCGACGCCCTAACCTTCCTCGCCGTCCTCTACAGCCTCTCCCGCATGAAGATCACCGCAAAACACCGCCCCCCCGAAAACGGAAAACGCCTCACCTACCTCCTCGACGGCCTCACCTTCGTCCGCACCCACCACCACGTCAAAGCCCTCCTCCTCCACCTCGCCATCATGTCCGTCTTCGCCGTCCCCTACCTCATGATGATCCCCGTCTACGCCCGCGAAGTCCTCGCCGGAGCCGCCACCGAATACGGCCGACTCATGACCGCCGTAGGCGCCGGCGCCGTCATCGGCGGCATCGTAATGACCCGCCGCAAAACCGTAAAAGGCCTCGGCAGCCACATGAGCCGCTGCGTCTTCGGCTTCTGCATCACCCTCATCCTTCTCTCCCAAAACACCAGCTTCCTCCCCGCCCTCGCCCTCATGGCCACCGCCGGCTTCTTCATGGTCATGGCCATGATCAGCAGCCAAACCCTCGTCCAAACCGTCCTCCCCGAACAAATCCGCGGCCGCGTAATGAGCATCTACGGCATGATATCCGTAGGCTTCCTCCCCCTCGGCAGCCTCCTCAGCGGCGCCATCGCAGAAAACTGGGGAGTCCAAAACCTCTTCCTCCTAAACGCCACAATCTGCACCATCGCCACCACCTACTTCGTCCTAAAACTCCCCGCCCTAAGACAATCCGCCCTCGCCTCCCCAGAATATCAAGCCGCCCTCGCCACAGAAACCCAAACCTAAACCAAGACAAACCAACACCCCACAACAAAACGCCCCCCGCACCCCCAAAGCAAAATCATCCCCTGCAAAGAAAAAAACAACAAACACAAAAAAAAGTGAAACCCAAGGGAACCACCACAAAAAACCCCTGTCTTATTAAACAAGCAGCAAGCAAGACCTCCCCTTCGAAAAGGGTGGCCAAACTTCAAAGATCGCCCATTAAGCGATCTCAAAACCTCCTAACCTCAAGATTAGACCTCCGGACCAGCAGCCGGAGGTCTTTTCTTT
>CAYUGQ010000222.1:0-2806 GCA_964444305.1 uncultured Candidatus Sumerlaeota bacterium | reverse complement strand
CCCTACTCGATCAGGCCCATGCTGAGATACCGCTCACCGGAATCCGGTGCGATGCAGAGGACCCGTTTGCCTTTGCCGAGCTTGCGGCCGACCTGTATCGCCGCATGCACAGCTGCCGCGGCCGACGGGCCGACGAACAGGCCCTCCTCTTTTGCAAGCCTTCTGAACATGTTCACCGCATCGTCATCATCGATCTGGATAATTTCATCATATACGTCTTCGTTCAATATTTTCGGAATGAACCCCGGGGAAGTCCCCACCAGTTTATGCTTGCCGGGCTTGCCGCCGGACAATACCGGTGATCCGCTCGGTTCCACGACCGCAACATGCAGTTCCGGCAGTTTCTCCTTCAAAGTCTCACCCGTGCCCGTGATCGTTCCTCCGGTTCCGGAAGTCGCGACGAACGCATCCAGATCCCCGTCCATCTGCTCAAATATTTCAAGGGCGGTCGTCGTCCTGTGGATGTCCGGGTTTGCATAGTTTTCAAACTGTTGCGGGATGAACGCGCTTTGAATCTCCGCTTTCAGTTCCTCCGCCTTTCTGATCGAGCCAGGCATCTTTTCCTCGCTCGGTGTGAGCACCACTTCGGCGCCGTACGCTTTCAGGAGGCTGATACGCTCCTCGGTCATGTTATCCGGCAGGACGAAAATGGCCCTGTAGCCTTTCGCCGCTGCGTTCATTGCAAGTCCGATGCCGGTGTTTCCGCTCGTCGGTTCGATCAGCGTATCCCCGGGTTTGATCAAACCGTCCTCTTCCGCTTTTTTGATCATGTTGTAAGCTGCACGGTCCTTCACACTGCGGGAAGGATTGAACATCTCGAGTTTAACGAAAATGTCCGCACAGTCTTCCGGCACGACCCGGTTCAGTCTTACGGCAGGCGTCCCGCCGATCAATTCAGTCATATCATTATATCTTGTCATTTTTATCACCTTTAAATTAGAGTCATCCAGAGTATATAGGAAATCACTTTGCATATCAAACAAGTAGGAATTGGAACAAATAAAAAACCTCCGCCGATATGTTAATATATTCTCGAGGTGAAAAAATGAAAACAATATTCCACAGTCACGATCTGAATGCAGATCACCAGTCCGTCGTCATGGCACAGCATGATTTCAAAGCGCCGAATCCGGTCCTCCCGGCTATGCTGAAATCCCTGAAGCCTGAGGCCGAAGTGTTCGTCAGCGTCAACCATCCGGAAGAGAATGATCCTTTCATGCACAAAAACATCATCTTCGAGACGATCAAACACTTTAAGAGCGCCGATGGCTACATCACGGATGAAGTGTTCACCGACGGGTACCATCATATGGATTCGATGTTTGTAAACGAACTGTCAAAGCTGATCGGCGAAAAACATTTCATCATCGGCCCCGCCTTTTCAAAAGTGCCCTACTTCAGGCAGAGCCAGATGCTGGATGAACTTATCGAATACGACGTATCCGGCATCATGTTCGATCTGCGGGGCGTCGATTTCAAAAATTACAGTGAGCTGCAGCCGCTGGCCAAGCTGAAAATCCATGCCAAAAAAAGAATTGAGATCATCCCGGTCGTCGAATCCGCGGCAAGACAGGAAGAGCTTTTAAAAAGCATACCTTCCAACGTAGTCTATATCCATCCATAAAAAAACGGAGTGCCGAGGCACTCCGTTTTTCATTTACAGCAATTCCTTTACATCCTTATACTCCAGACCCTGCGCTTCGGCGACAGCCTTGTAGGTCACATGGCCGTCGAGCGTATTGAATCCGCCGAGCAGCATCGGATTGTCCTCCGCCGCTTTCTTATAGCCTTTTGTTGCGATCTGGACACCCAGGTTCATAGTCGCGTTCGTCAGTGCGATTGTTGACGTGCGCGGCACCGCACCCGGCATGTTCGCCACCGCATAATGGACCACATCATGCTTGATGTAAGTCGGATCGTCATGCGTCGTGACTTTGTCGGTCGTCTCGAAAATTCCGCCCTGGTCGATTGCGATATCGATGACCACGGACCCCGGACTCATGGATTTGACCATTTCCTCGGATACCAGTTTTGGCGCTTTCGCTCCCGGAATCAGGACCGCACCGATGACGAGGTCGCTATCCTTCACCGTGTTGGCAATGTTCAGCGGTGACGACATCATCGTCTGGATTCCGGAACCGAACAAATCATCCAGTTCCCTCAGCCTCTGCGGATTAAGGTCCAGAACGTTCACCCTTGCACCGAGCCCGATCGCCATCTTCGCCGCATTCGTACCGGCCATGCCCCCGCCGATGATCGTCACGGTCGCGCGCTCGACACCCGGCACGCCTGCAAGCAGTATGCCTTTTCCGCCTTTCGTCTTCTGTAAGAATTCGCTTCCAATTTGTGTCGCCATACGTCCCGCCACTTCACTCATCGGTGCAAGCAGAGGCAGTGAACCGTTCGGTGCCTGGATCGTTTCATAAGCGATCGATACCATTTTATTGTCCAGCAGTGCTTTGGTCAGTTCGACTTCAGGTGCCAGATGAAGGAATGTGTATAAGATCATGCCTTCTTTGAAATAACCGTATTCTTCCTTCAAAGGTTCCTTGACCTTGACGATCATTTCGGCATCCCATGCCCCGCCTGCAGACTCCGCGATCTCGGCGCCGGCCTCTATGTAATCCTGATCTTCAAAATAAGAAGCAGCTCCGGCACCGGTTTCCACTTTCACAGTATGTCCCGCATTGACAAATGCATGGACGCCCCCGGGTGTCAGGCCTACCCTGCTCTCGTTATTCTTAATTTCCTTAGGTACCCCAATGATCAATCTAAAACATCTCCCTTCTTTAATTGAGTCAATTGT
>CAYUGQ010000221.1:883-2867 GCA_964444305.1 uncultured Candidatus Sumerlaeota bacterium | reverse complement strand
GGGTTATCGACAACACGGCGCAACTGCTCGGCGGAATTAAAACCGAAGTGACACAGTAGCTGTTGAGTGCGTGCCAGACGAGTCAACTGCGCGGCACTCAGTGACACCAACAAGTCCGCGGTTTCATCATCAATCTTGAGCCGAAACATGGCAGCGGCGCGATCGCTGCCAAGCAGGCGCTGCGCCAGCAATAAGTAGGCAAGATTCAACTCCTGGATTTCATCCAGGTAGGTCTGGTTTTTCATCTTCGTTTCCCTGCACACTGTTTAACTTGTGCGTCCTGATTTTTATAACTGACTAAACGGTTTCGTCAGGTATCGTCGCTGTGGTCATTCTATGTGAACCATCAACTGCGTCTGCACCTATTGTGACTAGCCTTGCGCCAGCTGCCAACCGCTCAAGCATGAGAACCATCCAACGTTCTTGGATTACGTTACTCATCCTTTATGTCGATTTTGTTAACGCATTGTACCACAAGCAAATAAATCAGGGAAAAAACATTGACAAATTAAAACAAGCGAACCCAGGTTAACAAATTTTTACAAAAAAGCAGGTTGAGGCTTTACCTCGGCGGTTGCGCATCGGAAATTTCGTAAACCCAGACCAATAACTCCGCGATGACCTGGTAGAGCATGGGCGGAATGCGCTCATCCAGATCAAGCCCCATCAACAGCGAGACAAGCTCCGGAGCATCATGCACATAGATCCCCTGGCGCTTGGCCTCCGCCACGATTCTTTCGGCCACGTCACCGTACCCCTTGGCCAATACTTTCGGCGCATCATCCCCTTCCTGGTAGGCCAGAGCGATAGCCTGGCGACGCTCCGGCTTCGACTCGGTCATGCTTCCTCTCCTGGCGCTGCCTCTTCCCAATGACGCACATCTATCAGTACTTCATCCAGCCCCGCCTTATGCAGCCGCTGCTCAAGTTCGGGCGCTCCTGTTTGCAGCACTTCAAGCGCCGCCAAGTCACGGCTCTGTAACTGCAAACGTACCGACTGTTTTTGTAACCACAAGGCAGCATGCACCTCACCTAGTTGAGGCACGCTGATCTGCAGCTCGGAGTGCCACGCCTCCTGCTGCGCCGCCTCCTCTTCCTCACCAGCCCCCTCCCCTTCACGCCGCGCTCCTGCAGGCAGGTGAATCATCAACGCCATGAATAGGCCTGACCAGACATCGCCCTCCCAGCGCAACACCGGCGTCACCAACAGTTCAAGCTGATGGCGTACCACACCCTGCAGACTTTCATGCACGGGCTCGCTACTCACCATGCGCGTCTGCGCCATAGCCGCACTGCTTTCACGCAATGCAGCGGCTTCACGCCCATCACCCCGCAGCTCCGCTCCGGCGACGACTTCTCGTGACAACCCCGCCGCAGCTCGCGTGCCGGAGTACAATGCTTCCGTGTTGATGTAGTGGGCTGCTTGTCCCGAGCCCGCCGCCTGCCCCTGACCGACGGTTGCCTGGCCCGGCAATGGCATTGCCCGATCGGGTGAAATCATGCCGCCTTGATGGAGGCCTGGCGCCGGTGGCAGCCCTGGGAACGTAGTGCCTGGACCTGTGCCGGGAGCCAGCGGTGCCAAACGTGGTGTATTGAGCATTTGCGGTTGTTGCTCAAGCTGCTGACGACCTGCTTCACCACGATACCAGCGCGCCAAATGCGACTCGTAGAACAGCCCGCTATCGCGCACGCTGGTCTGCAAGCGTTCCGCGAGACTGGTTGCACTTGCCACCTCGCCTACAGCCATTAGCGGAGAAGCCGCTCGCAGCACCGAAGGAGGGGCTGGAAAGCGCAGTAGTACATCCGCAATGGTGCGCGCCGAGGGGCTGAAATGGGTTTGTGTGGAAGCGGGTGCCGTCGGCGCATCAGCACGCGGCGGTAGTCCTGATTCACGCTGAGCGGGCGTCAGGGTGCCTGAAAGAGGAGCAAGAGGAGGCCGTTGCCCTTCCAGACGTGAATCGCTTTGCAGCGCCCTGGGACCTTCA
>CAYUGQ010000221.1:0-873 GCA_964444305.1 uncultured Candidatus Sumerlaeota bacterium | reverse complement strand
TGCTATGGATCGCACCGGTTCGTTCAGGTCTCGCGGCGGCGCGGTATCGATACGCTTGCCCAGCACCTGATGCAACAGCGTGTCGAGCAACGGCGTGATACCGCTCATGACGTTCCCGGAGCCTGCGGGTTATCGCTATTGACAGCAGTGATAGCCTGCTTGCCATAGCTACGATTCAGATCACGCTGGCGCCGGCTGCTTTCGATCAACTGCCCCAGCTCCTGGCGACGTGCCAACAGCTGCTCACGGATCGCCAGATCATCCGTCAAAATAGCCTCCAGCAGCTCCGCCTTGCGCTGCGCCGCTTGCTGGTCAAGCTCGGCTTGGGCGTCAAGCCGGCGTATGCGGTCGCCAAGCTCCAGATAAGTGGATTGCCGCTCAACCAGGGCATCCCACTCGCCGGCACGGGCAAGCTCACGCATGATGGCGACCTGCTGGCGCAATTCAACGTACCCCTCCAGTACAGCACTGGCAGGCGTAACGTTAACCCCGGGCTTAGACGCCATGCGTACCGATCTCTCGCCACGCCGAAGCAATGTCATCCAGCAGGTTTTCAGCCTGATTGAGGCTTTCCTGATCGTTATGTAGATTCGCCGCCAGCAACAACCGGGCGACATAATCGTAGAGTGCCCCCAGGCGCTCGGCGATTTCGCCACCCTTGTCGGTATCCAGCGCCGCAAGAAGGCCGTTATTAACGATATCCAGTGCTTTTGAGATCGCCTGGCCTTTCTCCGCTACATTGCCCGCCTGCATATGAATGCGTGCTGCACGAATGGAACTCTGGGCACCATCAAACAGCATCACGATCAGTTGGTGCGGTGAGGCCGACATGGTGGCACTTTCAACACCTACCCTGGCATAAGCTCCTGCGCC
>CAYUGQ010000220.1:0-2907 GCA_964444305.1 uncultured Candidatus Sumerlaeota bacterium | reverse complement strand
GCTGCCATCTCGCCCGCATGATGGGTGAACACAAGATGCGTATTGCCGACGTCGCCAGGGAAACCGGCCTAAGCCGCGCCACAGTAACTCTTCTCTATAAAGAGACAGCGCAGAAGGTGGACCTTGAAGCGCTAGATAAGTTATGCAACTTATTCGATTGCAGTATTGGTGACATGCTGGAACGTACGGAAGGAATTAAGCCCGGTGGCGCGACCGACTCAGCAGGGAGCATGAGATGACCCACGATTCCCAGCAACAACGCCTAGAACAGTTAATCGCCCAGTTAAAGGCAATGCCAAAGCACGCCTCTCTTGTTTTTGGCGAGCACAACGCTATGTGGCAATCTCTCGGCTTTAGCCAAACCCAAGTCGCGCTCTGGCTTGCTTCTTTACCCCAAAATAATCAGCAAAAAGAGCCATCGTTGACGCAGCATCAGGTCAGCCCGGATATATCGGCTCACCTGGTGTCGTTGCTACAACAAGCCGGCGGCCGTATGCCTTTGGGGCAGGTTTTAAAAAAACTTCCGGCAGGTATCACCACCAGTGAGCAGCAAATACGCAAATTGGCGCAGCAGCATGCACAGTTAGACATAAAAGGGCCTTTTTTGGTCCTGGTTCATTAATCACATAGATGAACTAAGCGCAGACACGTAACGGCCACTGGCACGCCACTACGAAACATTGAGAAGAATTAAGAAGATATCATGGCAAAAGAAGCGAAAAAACAAGACTCACGGCAACCTCTTACAGCTCTATTTAGTGATCTCGCCAATCAGCATACCGAGTTCAGTCAGCCATTGGTTGAATTGCCCGAGCAAGAATTTGCCAAAGCAGGGCTTATTCAAGGTTTGGTAGAAGGCAACCTAACGCCCCCTGTCATGCTCGTTGCACTGGCCGAGGGCCATTGGGAATACGCAGCTGATACCGCTAAGTTTGATGAGTTAGCTTACCAGCTGTTAAGCGATACTGAGGGCGATTGGCCGGTGTTTGCGGTGGTGGCCGATGGCAGCAACCAGCGAATATTGGCGTTATTTGGTGCCGATGGCTCCGACGGTACCCACGGTGTTGATAGTCTGCCAAGCCTTGAAGAATTGCGCAGCTTTGACCGCCTAGAGCGCGACCCAACCTTCCGTTGGTCCATGCGGGTGTATACCCATCTTATGCAGCGATTCGATGCGTTTCATGAAAACGTCTATCGTGTCACCAAAGATAAGGTGAACGACAAAAACGACATCATCGAAGAAGTGGCCAAGCTGCTGTTTTTAGAAAGCTTCCGCGTGCATCATGATGAAAACCTCACCTTTAAAGACGCAGAAGGGAATACCCTGCGCTTTCGTGATGTGTTCCATTGGCAATACGTGGAAAAACACGGCGATAAAGCGGTTGCACAAATCAAAGCCGCCTTTGAAGAGTTTAAGAACCACGAAGACTATGTGGTGATCTCCGACGATGGCTCGCGCAACGCCATCTTCCCGCCCGAATCACACCTGCGCCTATCGGTGGCGAAAAACTATCAGGATTTGCTTGAAGCCATGCAAAACCTCGGGCCAGTTAAAACCAACGATGGTAAAACCCTTAAAGAGCAAGGCACATTGGGCGATGTCTCTGGCGATTTATTGGGCCGGGTGTTCGATGTATTTCTGCGCGCTAACTTCGAATCCAAAGGTGGCCTTGGCGTGTATCTCACACCAAACCCGGTAAAGCAGGCCATGCTCGAAATCGCCATGCACGACATCGACGATGATGATGAGATACGCTCGCGCTTGGCCAATGGTGATTTCCGTTTCTGCGATCCGACTTGTGGCTCCTTTGGTTTTGGCTCGGTGGCCCTCAGCCAAATAGATAAATGGATCGACTTTAAACTGGTACTGGCTGACGATAAAAAAGAACAGCTAAAGCGGAAACTACGCGAAAGCGCTTTTACCGGTGCTGATGCCGCGCCGCGTATGGTGATGTTGGCCCGCGTGAATATGGCATTGCAGAACGCACCCAAAGCTCAAATTTTCTATACCGATAACTCGCTGACCACCCAAGCGCTTAAGCCCAACAGCTTTGACCTCATCTGTACTAACCCACCCTTTGGTACCCCGAAATTTGGCAAAGACAAAAAAGGTCAGGAATCGAAAAAGAACTACGAAGCCAATATGGAGCAAGTGCTCGGTGGCTTTCGCCCAGCCGAAAAAGTGGTCGATAGCTACAACGCCTATTACGATCACTTGAAAATGAAGTGGCAGGATACCGGCAATTTAGAGCTGGATGCTAATGGCAACCCCAAATGGGCCGGTTACCGCACCGATTTACGCCGCACCGGCGGTACCGATAAAAAGCCCGTTTACAGTTTGCATCCAACCACCTCGGGCTTAGCCCTTGGCAGCAAACCCGACAGCAAAGGTAACTGGCAACCCGTGGGGGCTACCATCGACCCGGCGGTGCTCTTTATCGACCGCTGCCTGCAACTGCTTAAACCCGGAGGCCGCTTAATGATTGTCCTGCCCGATGGGATTTTATGTAACTCAGGCGACCGTTATGTGCGCGAGTACATTATGGGCAAAAAAGACGAGCAAACCGGCGAGTTTGTTGGCGGCAAGGCCATTGTAAAAGCAGTGATCTCGTTGCCAAGCGATTGTTTTAAGCTCTCTGGTACCGGTGCAAAAACCTCGATTTTGTATCTGCAAAAACGCCACGCTAACCAGAATCAACCCGAACAGTTTTTGCCTGAGCCACAAACCGATGTCTTTATGGCCGTAGCCGAAACCCTGGGTTATGTAGTGAAAAACAATATTGAAGACTATAACGCCGGCGTCGCGAACGATCTGGATAAGATTGTCTCGGCTTATAAGCGGGGTGAGTGATGTCAGTTGATACCTTACGTGAAACATTTCATATCAACAGAATCAGTACATCTGAC
>CAYUGQ010000219.1:0-2952 GCA_964444305.1 uncultured Candidatus Sumerlaeota bacterium | reverse complement strand
CGGCAGAAGATTTTGCTAACCGTGAAAAAATTGCCAAGCTGCTGCGCTTTGCCTCGACCCATACTGACAGTCCGGAGCAGAATCAATCGCTTGACGATTACGTTGCGCGGATGAAAGAAGGTCAGGAAAAAATTTACTACATTGCTGCCGAGAATTTTAATACGGCCAAAAATAGCCCGCATCTCGAAGTCTTCCGTAAAAAAGGTATTGAAGTTCTCCTGCTCAGTGATCGGGTCGACGAGTGGCTGATGAGCCACCTGGCCGAATTTGATAACAAGCCACTCCAGGATGTGGGTAAGGGCGAGTTGGACCTAGGCAAACTCGACACTGAGGAAGAAAAGCAAACCCAGGAAAAAGTAGCGGAAGCTATGAAACCACTGCTGACTCGGGTGCAGGAGGCACTGAGCGAGCAGGTGCAAGAAGTACGCATTACTCATCGCCTGACGGACTCACCGGCGTGCGTCGTTGTCGCGGAGCAAGATATCGGTGCACAAATGCGGCGACTTCTCGAAGCAGCCGGACAAAAACTGCCGGAAAGCAAACCAATTTTTGAATTAAATCCAGAGCATCCGCTGGTGAAAAAACTGGAACAGGAGACCAATGAGGCTCGCTTTGCCGACTTAACCCATATCCTGTTTGATCAGGCTAACCTGGCCGAAGGCGCTCATCTCCAAGACCCGGCAGCCTATGTTCAGCGGCTGAACAAGTTGCTCTTGGAATTGAGTCATTAAGTTGTATAAAGTGAAGGCTTTCTGCTGAAAGCCTTCACTTTTTTGCCTTCGGAGTCCTTATGGAATATCAAACTGTTTCCCTGCCAGCCGCTAAGCGAATCGCGTTGGTTGCACACGACAACAAGAAAAAAGACATTGTCAGTTGGTGTAAAACCCATGCGAGTGAATTAAAAACTCACACCTTGTTTGCAACGGGTACCACGGGCGTTGTGATTGAGCGGGAAACCGGATTGGAGATCACCAAATTAATCAGCGGGCCGTTAGGTGGCGACCAGCAGGTAGGTTCGTTAATTACCGAAGGCAAAGTGGATCTGCTGATTTTTTTCTGGGATCCATTCGAGCCCTTACCCCATGACCCGGATGTCAAAGCGTTGCTGCGGATTGCAGCGGTATGGAATATTCCTATCGCTTGTAATCAAATTTCCGCCGACTTTATGATCGCCTCGCGTTTCTTCAACACTGCCTGTGATCGTGTGGTTCCTGACTACGCCAAATATATGGCTCAGCGCGCGCAATAGCGCGCTGTTTCTCTCCACGCTTTTTCACTTACGCTTGCACGCTTCGAGTGTGAAATATTCATGTCCAATCTTGCCCAGCTGAACCAGGTCTTGGCCCAGGCCGACTGCTTGTACACCATCACAGAAGTTGAGCAGGCGCTTGGAAAAATGGCGGTGCAAATCACCGAAAATTTACAGGATGCCTGTCCGGTAGTTATCGGGATCATGAATGGGGCGCTGCCCACATTGGGCTATTTATTGCCTCGCTTACCTTTCCTGCTCGAAGTCGATTACGCCCACGCTACCCGGTATCAGGGCGAGGAGCAGGGGGGTGAATTATTGTGGAAACGTAAACCGGAGCTGGATGTGAGCGGGCGTCACGTATTGCTTGTGGACGACATTCTGGATCGGGGCATCACCTTGGCGGCGATCGCGGATTATTGTCGCGCTGCCGGTGCTGCAGCGGTGAGTATTGCCGTGCTGGGCGTGAAGCAAGCCGCTGGGTTTACGCCGGTGGTGCAGGCCGATTATCAGGCGCTGACGCTTCCCGACCGTTTTGTGTTTGGTTACGGGATGGATTACAACACCTTTTGGCGCAATGCTCCGGGGATCTATGCATTACCTATGTCTGAAAATGTTAAATCCTACATATAACCAAATCAGCTAAAAATTCTGTTTCTGAGATTTTGCTAGACACGAAGTGTTAACTTACGTAAAAATGCCTGCTTCACGGAAACCTTGTTCGCCCGAAAGGCAAACCATCTTCAGGGCCGAGGTAGTTTTACGGACAGCTAACACAGGTGGATAACAATAATTAAGGGGGCTTAGTATGGCTGATCGCGAATCAGGCACAGTGAAATGGTTTAACAATGCTCGCGGCTATGGCTTTATCACGCGGGGAGAAGGCAGTGATGATATTTTTGTGCACTACCGAAATATTCGTGCGGAAGGCTACCGCTCTCTGGCAGAAGGTCAGGCTGTTGAATTTGCACTGATGCAGGGTGAAAAAGGATTGCAGGCCGAAGATGTCGTGCCCGTAAATGCCTAATAAAAAAACACCGGCTTAAGCCGGTGTTTTTTTATTCTCCCGCAACCGGGACTTGATAAGGCGTTACCAGCAGGATAACGCCGAATAACGGATGGTCGAGGTAGTGCAGTTCTCGCGCCCGGATACGCCGCTCTTCTTGCAAGAGCACAGCGCGCGCAGGCTGGTAGCGGTCGATAAGGTCTTCCTCTGCGGGTGCTTGATCCAAAAGCGCTTCCTCTACATAACCACCATCCGGATCAGCTTGGCCCGGTGACAATGCAGATTCTGTCCATACGCGTGACACTGTTGGCGGAGGCTCAATCACCTGGGGGATTGGTGGCAGCGCTGGCCAACCGGCGGTGGATTGTTCACTGATCAGTGCAAACTGGGTTAACCAGAGATTGGCTCTCACTTGCAAAAACTGGCTGAAGCTAACGCTGATACTGCCTTCCAGTTCGCGATGTTTATCGAAGTGCTCCCCACCATTAATGACCACTGCCGAGGCGGTGCGCGGCGGCAGTACCGGCTGACGCCATGCTTGGTGAAACATGAGCTGGTAACGTGCGTTGCGTCTAAGCGCAGTAGCGTGCGCGGCTAAGGAATGTTCAGCTGTCGGTAATAATAAAAATGGCGTATTCGCCAGGCGATCTATTTCTGCGGTTGCTGCTGCCGGCGCAAGCGTTGTGTCGGTGGCTGC
>CAYUGQ010000218.1:0-2958 GCA_964444305.1 uncultured Candidatus Sumerlaeota bacterium | reverse complement strand
GCAGCCAGGTTGTTGACAACATTTCGCGGCAAGCGGGTGCTTCTAAAGAGGAAACACAGTCGGTTGTGTCAGCGGCATTGCCTGCACTGTTCGGTGCGTTGCAAAGCAATGCCAGCGGGGGTGGGGCACAGGGTATCCTGGATGCGATCAATAAGAAGCACGATGGCGGTATTCTCGACAACTTGTCGGGTGCGCTGGGTGCCAGTACCGCTTCGGATGGCAGCGGGATATTGAAACACGTACTAGGCAGTAAGCAGGCTCCCCTCCAACAGGCGATCAGTCAAAAAACAGGTGTTTCCTCGGCTAATGTGGGCAAAATATTGGCCCTGCTCGCCCCCATCGTGATGGGTTACCTCGGGAAACAGGCCAAGGGTAAATCGGTCAATAACGACTCGGGCCTGACGGATCTGCTGGGCGGCTTGCTCGGCGGTGGTTCCGGGAGCGATATCCTGGGGAGCATTCTGGGCGGCGGTGGAAAGAGCGGCGGCAACCTCGGCAGTATACTGGGCGGGCTAGGCAGTCTGCTAGGGAAAAAATAACGAAAAACACGAATCCATCAACGAGGAACTTGGGTTTTGGTTTAAGTTCGGTTTTTTGCATTCCTTCCTTCGGCCACCGGCTTCGCTCACGGTTGACCGTGATTAGGACAGCATCCGCTTTCGCCCAGCAAGTGCCAGTATCCATGATTCCTTAAAGTGGCACAAAACGGACCGTAATCGTTCTGTTCTATAATTTCGTCAGCAACGCATCCCAGATCGATAGTGTCGGTGGCGTCCCTTAACGGATTCAGTATGGGGCAACACCTACGAAATCTGCGTCTTCGTAAAACGTATTGCAGTGCTCATGGAGTTGCTAGTCGCCCAACAAATACTGCGAATACCACCGGATGGTAGCTTTGCCTGAACGCAACAGCCGGCAAAAGCACCTGCTGCGCATCCAGATGGAGGCTGCCCGGACCTGAAGCCGCAACAAGGGGAAATGCTGGTTGTCCGTGGTTTGCAGTATACCAATGCCTTATCGGCATACCGCAATGCCGCGCAAGCATACCGCACCCCCGCATCCCTATATGGCAATGCGCCGAAAGCAAACAACAACCCGGTGTTGGCATACCGCAGGGCACCGTTGTAATACCGCAATGCCCCAAACGCCTATATCAATATTCCGAAAGCATACTGCCGGGCCGTACCGGTATATGGCAATTGGCTTCAGGCGTATAGCGGCAGGTCAGGGGCATACTCCAACGGGCCGTGGCCATACCCCAACACCGCGCCAGCATATTACGCCACGCCAACAGGATACGGCAACCGCCCGGAAGCATATACCGATGCGCCAAAAGTATATGACAATACCCTGGGAGCATATCGCAGCGCGGCAGTGTCATACCGCAGGAGCGCATTGCCGTACGGCAATGCCGCCAAAGTATACCGTAACAGGCCGGATGCATACGACAATGGCCTGGAAGCATACCGCAATACCCTAAAAGCATAGTACAACGCCGCACGGTCGTAGGGCAATACGCCCTTGGCATACCGCAATAGTGCGGAAGCATACGGCAGGGAGCCGATGCAATATTACAAACGGCACTATCGGGACGGCTATCGCGCCGGACGTTGTTCGCCAATCCCCCCTGTTTTTGTTCAATGTTGTCCGTCGTTGTCCGCAAATTTCCCAGCCCCGTCCATCTTTTCAGTTTGGTGCCGTAACAACGCCAAACGAGTATGGAGGACCCTGTAGACCCCATCCGTGCCGGCCCCCAGCCTCGCGGACGAAAGCCAGTTTGCGTTGCCGGGCGGCAGCAGGGTTGTGGGTAAAGGCGATGCTTGTTCCGAGCGAAGTATCGGGAGCGGATCCCCCGATAAGAAAGACGTAATACCTGACTGTCGTTAGGTAGACATTGTGTCTCGACAAAATCATGTATCAAAACGAAAACATCATGAAAACACCCATCCACAAACGAATCACGCGTACGCTGGCCACGGCCAGCCAGCTGATCATCGCCGCGCCGGTACGACTGCCGCCCCGGGTGGTCACCATCGCCAAGGACGTCTCCCTCCCTGGGCGCTGCGGTGCACGTGCGTGTCGACTGGGAGGAGGGGGCGCAAGATGGACACTAACCTCCAGCTCCATATCGGCACTGGCGGCGGCACGGTGCTGAGCATCCTTGGATCGCTTGGCCTAGGAGACAGTGCTGGCCACCGCCATCATGGCCGCGCGGCCGTCAGCTTTGGGGTTATCTGCTGTTGCGGTGTTGGCAGCACAAGCGCCCCAAATAAAACCAAACAACCACGGGGGCGCCCGTGTTTGTTCGCTTAGGGCAAACACATCTAATTTAAAAAAAGACTCAATAGCGCGAGTTTGTAACTCGTGCCAAAAAAAACCGGTAAAGGGGCCGGTTTGCCTGCCTATCGCAGGCTGGAAAAACCGAACCATTGAAGGGGAAAGCTAAAGGGGTCCGAGTTACAAACTCGAACCATTGGGGTATTTTTAGTTTCGAAACGGTTGTTTCTGTAATGAAAATATAGTCATTAATCATGGGATTCGTTTGTTATTTTAATGCGTTTGCCCTGGTTGTTCGCTGTTTCGCTTATCATCTCTTTCGCTATTAGTGATTTTGTGAACCAGCAAATCAGCGACTTAGCAAACCATCGCATCAAGGATTCAGTCCTTCAACGACGGGAGGCTGTGTCCACAGCCAATAGTGCCATTACGACGGGTCTATGCAAGTAAACAAGGAACCCTGGATCCAGCCCGAGGTGACTTTGATAAGGACTGCTCATTCGGCCCCAGTTCGTCCACGTTTGCCTGCCGGTCGGAGGGCAGCACGGATGCTTGTGGAAAGTGTTTCTAACGCTTTGCTGTAGTGCCTTTTTCGTTTTCAATGTCGCCGACCGCCACCAATGAAAAAGGATGTAAGCTTATAAAAGCACCGAATCCCGCAGGTCAATCATATTGTAGTAT
>CAYUGQ010000217.1:0-2959 GCA_964444305.1 uncultured Candidatus Sumerlaeota bacterium | reverse complement strand
ATGGCTGAGTTCCGTAGCTAAAAGAATAATACTGGGCGTTGGCTTCAGACACAGGAATCAAAAGAACCCCGGCGGCCACTGCCCCAGTGGCGATCAAACGTTTCATCATTGGAAAACCCTCCGGTCATTTTTGTAAATTGCTGGCCTTTTAATAAGGCAACTGCCGTGCCCGCCTCAACGAAATTCTTTCAACACTGACATTATTACACTTACAGACCCCAAATCAACCCTCTCCTCTGCGCAGTTATTTCAATCAGCGAACAGTTCTGTAAGTAAACTAAACAGATTTCTTGTTGTCCAAACAATTAAGATATGCGCATAGTAATCAAATAACAGTGGTATTTCAACATCAACGCTCCTTCAAACATCCGCTGATCCGTCTTTCGAGGTAAGGTTTATGCATAAAGTTTTCACGCTTTTTTTCGCCCTGTTTGCCTTGGCAACATCACCCGCCAACGCCGCAGATATCCTCGTGGAATCCCGCAACGGTGGCCAAAACCACAACCGCTACACCGAACCCCGCGGCGGCTTTCTCGACAGTAACACCCCCGCCGAAACCGCTAAAAGCTCCGCCCCCGGCGTAACCCTCGGCATCGGCAGCCGCAAAGCCACCGTACCCGAAGAACCATCCAGCCCAACCGACATCATCGCATCCGCCCGCTTCACCCCACCCATTGAAACAGAGGGAAATTATCACGTCTACATCACCTTTCCCCGCGCCTCCAATGCCAACCCCATCAGCATCCTGGTGAAATCCGCCGACGGAGAAGAAACCCGCCAAGTCCTCCAAGATGGCTGGGGCGCCCGCGGCGTCTCCAACGCCAACCGCTGGGTCCCCGTAGGCCAGTTTCGCTTCACCCCCGAAGGTGAACAATATGTAGAACTCCGCATAACTGGAGAAACCCAGGCCGCCGACACCCGAAACCAGGGCCAGATGTTCGCCGACGCCGTCCGCTTCTCCACCGAACCCGTCGCCGCAACCGGTCCCGCACCGGCGCGGCCCGCTCAATCCCAGCCCACAGCCTCCACAACTCCCACCGTCCCCACCCTCCCAACAAACACACCCGTCCAGCTCGTCTGGGCAGACTCCCTCACCGAAGCCCGAACCCTCGCCAGCGAAGCCCGCAAAAACGTCTTCGTTTATTTCTACTCCCCCGCCTCCGCCCGCAGCTCTGACTACGACACCCAAGTCCTCAACACCCCCGCCGTACAAGCCGCAATCCAGCAAGGCTTCGTCCCCGTCCGAATCAATATGGATCAAAACGCCGAACTCGCAGTCCAGCTACAGGTCTTCCGCGCCGGAACCATCGGACTATACAACGCTCAGGCCGGCAACGAGCTCCTCAAAATCACCGACGCCCCCCCCGCCGCCGAACTCACCCGCCGCCTCAACAGCGTACGCTGACCAAACCTGATCAGATTTTTCATTACTTCTTCTTGAAAACACCTATAAGAAAGATCAGGTCATTCAAACATGAAACGTGATGAACTTCTGGCAGAAATTGCCCGCCTCGACGAAGAAATTAACCGCTTAGTCACCTCCGTCGAACTTCCCCACATAGACCACCGACCCTTTCCCACGGGCCTCTGGCTATTCTGCGGACTTTGCTTCGCATGGTATTTCTTCGGCGACCGCCTCCCCGGCATCTATTCTTACTACGTCATGTCCGCCCACTACGCATGGTATGCCGGCATCATATTCATCCTGATCGCCATCTACGCCACCCTCCGCTGGGCCCTCGGCGGACGCAGTTATCACCGCCAAAGCCAGGAATACACCCAGGTCAGCCTCCAGGCCCGCGAACTTCAAGAGCGCCGCCGCGAACTTCAAGCCGAACTCAGAGCAATTTCCGCCGAATGACCAGACGGCAGCCACCCGCGCTTCCCATCGTGGCCGCCACAGCCCTGCTCCTGGCCCTCCTCACCGCCAGCCTCCCCCTCGCCCCCGCTCAATACAACCCCGCCCCATCCACAGAATCCGCCACAGAAAACCCCGCCACCCCCACCAGCAGCCTCTACCTTAAAATTTCCAATTCCCACAGTGGCCTCGCCGTCCCCGGCGTCCGCATTGAAGCCAACGGCCAGCCCATCCAGCCCGACGCCGCCCAGGGCGCTCTCCTCATGCTCACCCTCCCCGAAGGCCCCAACCAGCTCCAAATTTCCGCCGAAAATCACCAGTCCATGGAAATCACCATCACAGTAGACCCCGCCGAAAACCCAATCATGGAAATCGAACTCGATCCCCAAAGCCCCACCGCCCCCCCAGAAATCCCTCCCGACATAGCTATCCTCCGCGGAACCGTCGCAGACATCGACACCGCCGAAGCAATCCCCGGCGCAAAACTCATCCTCACCGAATCCACCCTCACCGCCCAAACCACCGCCACCGGCGAATATCGCTTTGAAATCCGCACCGGCCCCGCCGCCACCGACAATCGCCCCGCCGTCACCCTCGAAATACAGGCCCCCGAATACCAAACCCTGCGCCTCACCAACATCCCCCTCGCCCCCGGCTCCGAGGCCCTTGTCCCCGTAAAAATGTCCCGCCCCACCTCCACCACCCAAACCCTCGACGTCGTCGAAATCGACCAATGGACCGCCCCCGGAAAAGATTTCCTTTCCGATTGGATCTTCGATGTCACCATCCGCTAACCGCCTCATACTCAGCCTCATCGTAGTCATCGCCGCCATCTTCCTCCTTCGCTCATTAACCACCGGCGTCCCATCCGCCAGCAATTCCGCAACCACCCATCAAGACACCACCGCCACAGAAATCCCCATTCGAACCACAACAGCCCCCCGCCGCGAATCCCCAAACCAGACCATCCGCACAAGCACACCCGACCGCCCCACCACCGGCGTAACCTTCCGCCCGGCTCAATCCGCCCCCCCCACCGTTCCCGTCACCGGCTACATCCTCGACCGATTCACCGCCTGGTCAGCCATACCCAACGGCTAC
>CAYUGQ010000216.1:0-3002 GCA_964444305.1 uncultured Candidatus Sumerlaeota bacterium | reverse complement strand
GCAAACTACTGCATATTAACCTGAACCGCGTCCCGCGGGAAATTCGGACGGAAATCGTTCGCCGAAATCTGCGGATTCACCTGCAGACTACCCGCCCCCAGCGTAATAGTCATATCCGTTCCATCCGGCTGACGCATCGTAAAACTCTCCGGATAAAGCGTCTCAGAATTCACCTTCATCAAAATATACCGAAAGCTCGCCTGCTGAGGATCACGCGGCGTAAGCTGCACACCCGTCCCCCCCTGCAACGGCTGCACTGTATACACCTTCTGGACCTCTTCCGCCTTCGCGCCAAAACCCAGCAACATGTAATTCAGATCCCGCACGTTCGACTCACCCCGAAACTTGTAAGTCGCAACCTGCTTCAACTGCGGAACATAATTATAAAAAGTCTGCCCCGTGATCAACTGCACCTCCCCAGGCTGCCCCCCCGATCCCTGATACTCCGCACGATAATGATTCGGCTTCAAAATCCAAAAACGCGCCTGGTCGTTCCGCGTCATTTTAAACTCTGGATCCGTCCGCGACTGCACAAAACTACCCGACACACTCTGCAGATTCTGAAACTTCTCCTCCATCCGCTTCAGAAGTTCAACCCCCGCATTCTGCGCCAGAGCCGACGCCGAAACCACGCAAACCAGCAAAACCATAACCAACTGTCTAAAATTTCTCATCCAAAAATCCAATCTTTGCAGCGTCAGACACAAACCGCCGCCTATTGATGCAACACTGCCCTCGTTACCACAAACTATACCACCTGCTTTATCGCCTCTATTCTACCATACTGTGCGATAATACACCCATCCAAAACCCCACCCTGCCAGATTTTCGCACATTTTCAAAATACACCCCAGCCCAAAAACAAGCCAGCCCCTGTAGCCACAGCCCACCAACCATTTCCGCCCCATGGCACAATGGTTGCCCTAAAATTATAAGCAGCACAAAATCGGAAAGGTAGGCAGCATTATGAAAAACAGACAAACCGAAGTCCCGTATGCACCTGAAATTTTCCGAACCATCCCCATCATCGAGCTCGACGGAAAAGCCATACCCGTTCCCGTCAGGCTCACCCGTGAGCCCGCCGTCAAACACCACGACAGCCCCGTTCTACACATCACCATAAAACCCGGCTCCCACTGCACCCGCCCCAATTAAAGCCATTTAAGGAAGCCCCGCACACCGCCGGACTCCTTTTTATCTCAATTACGGAACATTTACTCCCGTCGGTTTTCCTATTTTCTGGCGCGATGCAGGGCTCCCTCGCCTACAACTGCTACCCGCCTGAGTAATTGCTAAGAAGGTTTTGCATTGAAGATCGACTGCTTGCGCGGCTTCTTTGCCCGAAAGACTGCTGCTTTCGGGCTCATATTTATGAGCGTATCATGGACGGCCTACGCCGCCGGACCTGGGTGGTATAACAACCTCGATCAGGCCCTGCAGGTCGCCCGCCAGCAAAACAAACCCCTGTTCGTAGACTTCAGCACTTCATGGTGCGGCGTCTGCAAACAAATGGAACGCACCACCCTCGCCGATCCCGCCGTCCTCAGCCGGCTCGAAAATTTCATCAAAGTCAAAGTCGACGGCGATGCCTTCCCCCAGGTCTGTCAAGCCTTCGGCGTAGAAGCCTACCCCACCTTCGTCCACCTCGACTCCCACGGACGCATGCTCTCCAAACGCGAAGGCGGCATGCGCGTCCGCGAAATGGCCGGAGCCCTCGATCAAACCATGCGCACCGTCTCTGCTAACACCGCAATTGCTCAGGCTCGCCAGCCCAATGCGCCCCAGCCCTCTGCACAGCAGGTCGCCAACGCTCCCTCCCAGCCTCAAATCGCCAACACAAGTTTACTCCACGCCCCCGCTTCAACCCCGCCAGTCCAAAACCAAAATCAACCCGCCAGCCGCGAAGTGGCCGCCGCCGCTCCACCACCCCGCGAAACCCAGACCGCCCCCGGCGGCAACGGCGCCAGCCTTTATAATATGACCAGCGATCCCCTTCAGGGAAACAACGTCTACGACACCGAAGCAGGGAATTCCGCCCGGCGCAGCCGTTTTGGCGGCAACAACGAAGCCCTCAGAGAACTCGCCGAAGCCACCGCCCAGCCCGAATCCGCCCAAACCCTCGCCGACGCTCCACCACCGGCCGCCGCCCCTGCCGAACCCAAAGAAGAATCGGCACCGACCACCGAAGAAGCCCCCAAAACAACCGCTCGCGCCGATGCACCCACCGCTGAAGAAACAAAATCAGAAACCGAAACAAAGCCCGCGGCCACCACAACTGCCAAAGCAGAACAACCAGCTTCAGCCCGCGAAACAACACCCCTCAGCCCCTCCCCCATCGTCGAAACTCGTCTCGCAGGCATCTCCACCGAATCCCTTCCCCGCCCCCTCCTCAGCCGTTCCGCCTCCGGCGTAACCGAAAAAATGGAATCCTCCCGCGAAGTCGCATCCGCATCCGCAGCCGAAGTCCGCCGCATTCCCGCAGCAGTCAAAGCCAGCACCGCATCCGCACCAGGCTCCCCAACAGCACAAGTTCCCGCCCCGGCAGAAACCCGCAAAAAAACCGAAGTCGCCTCAGCCGCCCCCACACGCAAGATTTCCACCAGCTCCACCCGCGCTGAAACCAAGCCGGCCACCCCAAAAGTGGAACAGGAAAAAAGCTCCGCCGGAGCCACAAAAAGCGACATCGAGCGCTGGATGAACGAAGCAGACAGCAAACTCGTCGAAGCCCACAAAACCAATAACGTACAGAAAAAGCGCGAAGCCCGCGCCATGTACAACAAAGTCGTTGAACAAGACCCCGAAAACAAATTCGGAAAAAGCGACATGGCTTACATCAAAATGGTCTCCCTCATCGTCGACCGCGACAGCGACCTTCTCCGTCGCCAAGCCTACACCCGCATCAAGGAATTCGAAACCAAATTCCCTGACTCCTCCCACAAAGACTACTACACCCTCATCCGCGCCATGCTGGCCACAGACCTCGACGAAATCACCGAAGCCCG
>CAYUGQ010000215.1:0-3034 GCA_964444305.1 uncultured Candidatus Sumerlaeota bacterium | reverse complement strand
AGCTCCACAATCCGGGCGACCCCGCCTGTGCGTTCGGCCAACCATCGGCCCGCGCGGCGGCCTTCCTCTACGAAATCGCTGGCTATCAGAGTCGTATAAAGAGAATCGTCTGTGACGGTCACGCCGCGATCCACCAGGATTACTGGAATATTGGCGCGCTTTGCCGACATCAGGACCGGCTCCCAGCCGGTCTCTACTTTGGGAGCGAGAATAATGGCGTCAACCCGCTGGGCTATAAAGGTGTTCAGGGCGGAGACTTGCGCTTCCTGTCGCCCCATGGCATCGGAGAACCGCAGATCATAGCCGCGATTTGCGGCTTCTTCGCGAATGCTGTTGGTTTCCGCTGTCCGCCAGGGGTTTTCCGCCCCGATCTGGCTGAAGCCCACCCGCAGCGCTTTTCCGTTTGCCGTCGTCTGAGTTCCGGTTGTTTCGCCGGCGGTTCCGGAGGATTCATTCTGATTGGTGCCGCAACCGGCCAACATCAGGCCACAAACAGCCGCCGCCAGAAATGTCCGAAAACCCTGCCCCACAAAAAGCTTTGCGCTCATCTAAAGTCAACCTCTGTCCGGTGAAATGCCCCGCATGGGAAAAATCCTGCATACTTAACAGGTGACAAGCAGGCAAAATTAACCGATACGCAAGACAAAATCCGCGGGCGTCTAACGGATGACGCATGTGCGGGAGGTTGCGGCTTAGTCTCGCTTTTTCAGATCAAGGGATTCACTGTTCAGGCAATAGCGCAGGCCGGTCGGGGCCGGGCCGTCATCAAACACGTGGCCCAGATGTCCGCCGCAGGCGGCGCAGACTACTTCAGTCCGCATCATCCCGTAGCTTGTATCGGGGTGGGATTCCACGGCTCCTTCACGCACGTCATAAAAGCTGGGCCAGCCGGTGCCGCTGTCGAATTTTACATCGGAGTCAAACAAAGCCTCGCCGCAGCCGGCGCAGGTATAAGTGCCGGCGGCTTTTTCGTCATTATACCGCCCGGAAAATGCACGCTCGGTACCCTTCTCTCTGAGGATTCGGTATTGCTCCGGCGTCAGTTTTCGCCGCCATTCTTCGTCGGTCAGGTTGATTTTTTTATCCGCCATGATTTTTCACCCTCTCCATTTTGAACATAAAACCCATCTCAAAGGCATACGAAACCCTATGCGCTTGATTGGACAATTAGATACAGAGTCTCACGCACGCATCTTCCGAGCCTATTTGCTCACGCGCGGTCTTCACTCAGACGTTGAGCTGAACCGCGACCAGAAGTGGGACATCTGGGTTCACGAAGAGACCCGCCTGGACGAAGCCCGCGAGGAGCTGGAGAAATTCAAGACCAACCCCCGCGACCCGGTCTATACAGCCGCTGCCGAAACCGGCCGCAAGATTGAGCAGGCTCAGGAGAAAGAACAGCAGGAGTTCAGCAAGCGCCAGCAGGATCTGCGTCTTCGCTGGCACATGACGCAGGGGCGGGGCGGAATGCTTACGCTGGCCCTGATGATCATCAGCGTTGGTGTCACCCTGCTCATGAATATGCCTCAATGGGGTCCGTGGATTCGGTCTACCTTTTCGATTATGGGCTTAACCATCGTGGGCGATATGGTTTATTTTGCCCGCGATCCGCTGATGGAGATCAAAAATGGACAGGTGTGGCGGCTCATCACCCCGATTTTTCTCCATTTCAGCATCTTCCATATTCTCTTTAACATGATGTGGATTAAGGTGCTGGGTGGGGCCGTTGAGTCTGTCCAGGGCTCGTGGAAGCTGGCGCTTCATGTGCTGGTGTATGCCATCGCCGGAAACGTCGTTCAGTTCTATATGTCCGGTCCGCTGTTCGGTGGCATGTCCGGGGTTAACTATGGACTTTTTGCCTATGTCTGGCTGGTGGGTAAAGAGGAAGGCGATTCCCGGTATTACATTGATAACTTCAATATCGGGCTGATGCTTTTCTGGTTTTTCGCCTGCCTGGTGGGCATTATTCCTCATGTGGCCAATGGCGCTCACGGTGCCGGGCTTGTTTTGGGGGCCCTTGCCGCGGTTATCAAGCTGCGTCGCGTTCCGTTTACCAAAGTCAGCTTTTAACGCCGGAAGCCCACTGACGCACAGCGCAGTTTTCGCAGGTTAGGTCGGCGTTGGAGCAGCATTCCTGGTAAAGGTGAATCAGCGCCTGGCTTTGCGCTTCCAGCCGGAAAGTTACACCGCGCCGCGTGAGCCCGGCAGGTAGCAACCGCTCTCGCATGAATCGCGTTACACTGTTTTCCTGGAGAGCGGGAAAGTGGTCATGGAGTCGCCAGAGATAATTTTCCAGGACGTCGTCCCCCATTTCATCGCTGTAGATAAGCATTACCGGCAGGACTGCATTGAAAATGAGCGACAGCGCGCGGTCGTTGCCGATCAAAGCCATGGGTCCGCGGCTGGGCTTTCCTCCGATGGTGTAGTGCCGGCTCCAGAAACTTTCGTCCTGCTCCACGAACATCACCTGCAACAGGGTGATTTCTCGCTTAAAATCTTTTGCGCTGCGGGGGAGGCGCCCTGCTGATGCGCGAAAGACGTCGGCCATCCAGCCAATTAAGTCGCCCCGGAAGTCTGAAGATGCCAGGAAGCGGGCCATGCCCGCGATGCGCCGGGAAGGGAAATTGACCGGCCGGATACCCGTCATCCACCGCCGCGTGGGAGGGATGATCCGGTCGGAAAAGAATCGGCCATAGTGGTTCCAGTTTTTATCCATGCGAGCCACATAGGCGGCGGATTCTGCATCGAGATCAGGCTGAGTCCGGTGCGACGCCAGGCCCGCCACATTTAACAGGATGCACTCCAGGGCCTCCGGCAGTTCCTCGCCGGCTTTTTGTTGAAGCACCAGCCGCAGATCGGACAAGGGAGCACGCCGGGCCAGCAGGTAGAACAAAGTCTTTCCGCCCCGGTGCCCCATGCTGGTCATCATTGCCTGATAAAGCACCTGGTCCAGTGGTACAGTTCCCAATTGCGCCCGGTAGCGCTCCATACGCGACTTCATCCGGCGCCGGGCCAGTTGGCTCAGCCAGTCGCA
>CAYUGQ010000214.1:0-3081 GCA_964444305.1 uncultured Candidatus Sumerlaeota bacterium | reverse complement strand
TCGGCGTGCCACTCATCGTCTTTGAAAAGACAGATGGTGAAAAAACTGGCTACTTCGGCCCAGTCCTGATGAAGCAACCGACCGGCCAAGCCGCGCTTGATCTGTGGGACGGACTGTCAAAGCTAGCCAACTCCAAAGACTTTTATGAGCTAAAGCGCTCTCGCCCAGCGGGCGGACCAGATACCAGTGGCCCACCAACTCAGCCAGCAGTCTGCTAAACCTGCCTAGGCTGGCTCAAGCTCTACTACTGCCCTATCGCAGAGCCAATAGCCCCATCAATCTGCCGAAACAACTCACTCATACCCTCAGCATCATGAGGAATGCCGCCCTTAATTATCATCAGTGTTTTTTCTGGAATTTCTGGATGAGACACTATCCTGCCGCCTAGCCCAGCTTGCATTTCTTTTACGCCAACTATCGGCGTGTCAACAACTATAAATCCGAGCATTTCAAACTGACGACTTATGCCGCGCACCCCTCTGACCATCTCCGCAGCAATCATCGTAAAATTAGTGCCCTTATATTCACCACTCAGCATAAAATATACATTTTTAAATGACCAGCTCTCGTAGGCCCCGTCCGACACGCAAGAGCGCACGCTCGCTAGACTCGGTCTTCTCACTAGCTCAAAATCATTAACTCTTGCAAAGTCAGCTAAGTGGTCTTTAGATTTGCTATTCTGACGCCAGGCTACGGCAAATATAACACCGATAAACAAAAACACAGCAATCATCATAGCGTTCAGAAGTGAGTCGCTAGATGTGTTTGGACTAGGTGTGCCTGGGTTGACGTCGATAAATATCGCCACCAACACCAGGGCAGTTACTGGTGCGATACATGCAAGCGCTATGAGAATAGTCTTGCGTTTGCGCCCTAGGCTACTCTCGGGTTGCTTAAGGTCAGCGAACGACAGTCCTGATATCGCATCGACAGTTTGATGATAGAGTTGCGTTAGCTTCTGGCGCTCTCTCTGCTGCAGCCTGATATACTGAACTGCGAAAAGAAGTATGCCCAAAAAACAGCCGATGATTAGCCAATCAAAAACTGCTGGCGTATCACTAGCATCTCCATACACCTCGGCCACTATATATGTTGCACCAAAAAGTATCGCAATAGCAGCACTCAACCTTCTCATAGCCTGCTTGGAGTTTTTGGATACTATCAGTTGTTTCAAAAAATCTAACATCTCTAGAACTATTATTTCTTCACCAAATTAATCACCATTTCCTCGCCCTCAACCTTCACTTCCTCGCTGTAGTCCCTTGCCTCGCCAAATTCTGCTAACGTTTCTGTGGCAATCGTCTGGCGATGCTCGTCAATCGCTTGCGATAGTTCGCCCTCAGCAACCTGAAGCGACAATACTATCCGATCATCGACGTTGAGACCGGCCTTCTTGCGAGCTGACTGGACATGGCGGATGACTTCACGCATCAAGCCCTCGCGCTTGAGCTCGGGGGTGATGTTTTCATCTAGCTCCACGTAGGCCCCTTTGTGAATCACATCTGCGGACATTTGCTCAACAAAGACTTCCTTTATATTCAACTCTTCCTTCAGAACTTCCACATAATTCTCACCCAACGAGGTTCCTTTTTCAATCTTAACTGTCAACGACTGTAGTGGTTGACGCGCTTTTATGCCAAGCTTCGCCCTTACACTCAACGCTTCGTTTACTACGTTGCGCAGCATTTCCATCTCATTTACTACCTCTTCGTCAATTGATCCAGTTGACAACCAGTCCTTTAGGTGAACTGACTCCCTATCGCCTGTTAGGTTTTGGTATAACTCCTCAGCCAAAAACGGCGTAAACGGCGCTAGGACGTAGCTCAATCGAACCAGAACATAGTGTAATGTTCTATATGCATCACCTTTGTCTCCGTCGTCCTCGCTCTTCCAGAAGCGACGGCGTGAGCGACGGACATACCAGTTTGAAGCATCGTCGAGGAACGGCAATATCGGGGTTAGCGCGTCTGGAATATTGTAGTTATCCATATTTTCCTCAACCTCTGCCACCAACTGGTGTAGACGGCTAACTATCCAAATATCCAGAGGGTTACTCACAGGACGAGTGGTGTTTGAAGAAACATCTGCAGAAATCGGGCGCGAAGCCGTTTCTGAGGACACTGCTCGGCCCGTGAGGGGATCTCTAAGAGTCCCGTCGTACTCCCAGCCATCAACCTCAGCATACATCGTAAAGAAGTCGTACATATTCCAAATCATACTCAGCTTGCGCGCCACGTCACCAACATCTTTATCAAGCAGACTAAAATCCTCGCCATTTAGTAGCGGACTCGACAGTAGCAAAAAGCGCAAAGAATCGGCCGAAAACTTATCCATCAGCTCGTTCGGATCGGTGAAGTTTCCGTAGGATTTACTCATCTTGCGGCCGTCATTTCCGGCCACATTGCCTGTGACAATGACGTTCTTGAAGCTATTTTCACCAAACAACGCCACGCTCATCGCGTGCATGTAGTAAAACCACGCCCGCACCTGGCCGATGTATTCAACAATGAAATCACCAGGAAAGTTAGCTTCAAACTTTTCTTTGTTTTCAAACGGATAATGAAACTGAGCAAACGGCATCGAGCCAGCCTCAAACCAGCTGTCCATGACTTTGTCGATCCGGGTGTACTCTTCGCCATCGATTGAGAACTTGACGTCGTCGATCCATGGTCGGTGATAGTCATCGAGCTCAACTCCACTCAGTTCCTTGAGTTCAGCGTAGCTACCGACGACTCGGGTCTTGCCAGACTCTGACTTCCAAACTGGCATAGCGGTCGCCCAGAAGCGATCGCGCGAGATATTCCAATCAGGCGCTTGCTCGACGGTTTTGGCGAATCGACCGTCTTTGACGTGGGACGGGAACCAATTGATTGGCTGGTTCTTTTCGAGCATCTTGGCTCGTTGGCCATCGATATCCATAAACCAACTCGGGTGGGCTCGGTACATCAGCTTGGTACTACAGCGATGACAGTGCGGATAACTGTGCTTGATGTAGTCCACTCTCCAGACCGGAGCATTCGCTTCGGCTTCATGAGTTTTATGAAATTCGATCCGCTGCTCGTCGGGCATCTCTGAATACTC
>CAYUGQ010000213.1:0-3175 GCA_964444305.1 uncultured Candidatus Sumerlaeota bacterium | reverse complement strand
ACCCTCAGCATGAACTTCATGACAAACAACAGTCCCTTCGCCGGCCGCGAAGGCAAATTCGTCACCATCCGAAAAATCCGCGAACGCCTCGAACGCGAACTCAAAACCAACGTCAGCCTCCGCGTGCAGGAAACCGAAAGCCCAGACTCCCTCAAAGTCTCAGGCCGCGGCGAACTCCACCTGGGCGTCCTCATCGAAACCATGCGTCGCGAAGGCTACGAAATGCAAATCAGCCGCCCACGCGTCATCACTAAGCGCGTAGACGGCCAGCTCATGGAACCCATCGAATTCCTCGTACTCGACCTCCAGGAAGAATACGTCGGCAGCATGATGGAAGTCCTCGGCGAACGCCGCGCAGAACTCCTCAACATGGTTAATAACGGCGCCGGCCTTGTCCGCCTCGAATACCACGTCCCAACCCGCGGCCTCATCGGCCTGCGCAGCATCCTACTAAACTCCACCCGTGGTACCGGCATCATGAGCCACCAGTTCGAACGCTACGACACTTGGCGCGGCCATATCCCAGAGCGTTCCCGCGGCGCCCTCGTCGTCCAGGAGCCCGGCAAAGCAACCGGTTACTCCATTAACAACCTTCAAGAACGCGCCACCATGTTCATCACCCCCGGCACCGAAGTCTACGAAGGCATGATCATCGGCGAAAACAGCCGCCCCGACGACATGGTCGTAAACATCATCAAAGAGAAAAAGCTCACCAACATGCGCGCATCCGGCAGCGACGACCACGTCATGCTCACCCCCCCGCGCATCTTCACCCTCGAGCAATCCCTGGAGTTCATCAACGACGACGAGCTAGTCGAAGTCACTCCAAAAAACCTCCGCCTCCGCAAACGCTACCTCACCCATGAAGAACGTGTCCGCGCCAAAAAACGCGACCAGGCCCTCACAACCGCCGGCTCATAAACCAAAATCCAATAGCAGATAAAATCAAAAAGGCCTGAGGTTAAGTCCGCAACCGCGAGACAAAACCCCAGGCCTTTTACTTTAAAATCAAAGCCTCCCCAACCCGAACCCTACCCCCTCGGCAAAGCATCCTTAAGCGACCGCATATACTTCTCCACGGCCCCGTAAATTTCCTCATCCACTCCAGACTTCGCCGCCTTGGTAATCACATTAATCAGCGCGCTCCCCACAATCACCCCATCCGCAGCTCCCCCCACCTTCGCCGCCTGCTCCGGAGTCGAAATCCCAAACCCCACCGCCACCGGCACATCCGAACACTCCCGGATCTCCGCAATAGCCTCATCCAGCTCAAACTCAAACGACTCCCGCGCCCCCGTCACGCCCTTCACACTTATATAATAAAGAAATCCGCTGCCATACTGACAAATCATCCGCTTCCGCTCCAGATTAGAAGTCGGCGCAATCAGGCAAATCAAATCCAGGCCATGTTCCTTCATAATCGGAGCCACCTCCTCAGCACTGTCCGCAGGCAGATCAGCAATTAAAACCCCATCAGCCCCAGCCGCTTTCGCATCCTTCGCAAACCGCTCGAAACCATAATGGAAATATGGATTATACGCCCCAAAAATCACCAGCGGCAAATCACTCTCCGCCCGAAATTCCCGCACCATATCCAGCACACTCGACAACGTTACCCCATGCCCCAGCGCCACCGAAGACGACTTCTGAATCGTCGGCCCATCCGCCAGTGGATCACTAAACGGCACCCCCAGCTCAATCACATCCGCCCCGCCCCGCTCCAGGTGACGCATAATCGAAACAGTATGACGCGGCTCCGGATACCCCGCACTCAAATAAGGGATAAGCGCCTTCTCTCCGCGCTTTTTAAGACTCTCAAATTTTTCTGATAGACGGCTCATGCAGGCAACTACCATTCTCGTGATATTTAAACTAAAGGAAATTTTCACATTGGTCAAAATGTCCAAGACCAATGCAACCCCACCAGGAGTTCTACGGTGACAACGAAAATTTATGACATTGCCATAATCGGCGCAGGCCCCGCAGGTTTGTTCGGACTCTTCTATGCCTCCGTTCGCGCCATGGATGCAATCCTTTTAGACAGCCTCCCCCAGCCCGGTGGCCAGCTCGCAACCCTCTACCCCGAAAAATATATCTACGACATGCCCGGCTTCCCCAAAATCATCGCCGGAAAACTCGCAGACATGATGTTCGAACAAGCCACCATGCATCGCCCCCAAACCGTAGAAATGGGCTTCCGTGTCGAAAATCTTCAGTTCGATCCCCACGAACAACTCTTTCATCTTCACGATGCCAACAGCCAGTCCGTCATCGCCCGCACCATCCTCATCACCACCGGCGCCGGCGCCTTCCGACCCAACAAACTCAAAGTCGAAAACATAACCCACCTCGAAGGCCAGTCTCTACACTACTTCGTCAAAGACAAATCCCTCTTCAAAGACAAAGCCGTCGTCATCGTCGGCGGCGGAGACAGCGCCCTCGACTGGGTAATAAACCTCGACGGATTCACCTCCCAAATCAGCCTCGTCCACCGCCGCGACAAATTCCGCGCCCACGAAGACTCCGTCAACAAAGTCAACTCCATGCCCCATGTAAACCAGCACCTCTTCTACGAAGTCAAAGAACTCCATCTCGACGCCCACAGCAACCTCCAGCACGTCACCATCGAAAACAACAAAACCGGCGAAACCGAAACCCTCCGCGCCGACCATATCATCGTAAATCTCGGTTTCGTCGCAGACATGGGCCCCGTCAAAAACTGGGACCTCGAACTTCAAGGCAACGCCATCAAAGTCAATTCCCACATGGAAACCAGCCGCCCCGGCATCTACGCCGCCGGCGATGTCATCACCTACGACGGCAAAATTAAACTCATAGCCACAGCCACCTCCGAAGCCGCCATCGCCGTCAATGCCGCCAAAATGCGCATCGACCCAACCCAGCGAATGCAACCCGCCCACTCCTCATCCATGTATGATAAATAACCCAAACCCAATACCCAGCCCCGAAACGAATAGTAACCTAAGACCATGAGCAATCGAACAATAAGAGTCCTTCCGGACAAGCGCAACAACCGCTTCGCAATCCACGACGTAGTGACAGGCGACCTCCTCCATATATATTACCCCACGCGCGGCCCCGAGCTTTACCAGCTCACCCCCGAACAGCTAAGCGAAATGGAAGACGAAGCCATCCGCGACTTTCTCGTAAACGG
>CAYUGQ010000212.1:0-3221 GCA_964444305.1 uncultured Candidatus Sumerlaeota bacterium | reverse complement strand
GCGATTTCAGCGGCGACCGCCTGCTCGAGCTTTACGACCGCGTGGCCGAAGCCCCGGATGCCGTCGAACGCCTGCGTCGCTTCGTGCTCGACCTCGCCGTCCGCGGGAAGCTGGTAGAGCAGGACCCGGCCGACGAACCCGCCTCGGAACTGTTGAAGCGGATTGAGAAGGAGAAGCAGCGGATGGTGAAGGCGGGGGAGATCAGGCGCAGGAAGACATCAAACCCATCCATGATTGAGCCGCCATTTAAACTGCCCTTTTCGTGGAGTTGGGGCGCTCTAGGTACAATCTTTCAATATGACGCAGGTACTAAACACGACCCCAGGGCACTAAATCCGTCTTACTGGCTTCTTGAATTAGAAGATATTGAAAAGCATACCGGCCGATTACTTTCTCGCGCTCGTGTTCTGGACCGCTCATCCAAAAGCACAAAGTCGGAATTTGGTCAAGGAGATATCCTCTATGGAAAGCTCCGGCCTTACTTAAATAAGGTTATAGTTGCTGATGAACCTGGCTACTCGACAACAGAGATTGTCGCAATCCGTCCATATACCAGTCTCTGCTCAGAATACTGTGCTATAGCTCTGCGCCGACCGGACTTCGTCGACTATGTGACTAGGCTTGGGCAGGGCACTAAAATGCCACGACTTCGCACCAAAGATGCGGTCGTCGCTCCTTTCCCCCTCCCACCCCTCGCCGAGCAGCACCGCATCGTCGCCAGGGTCGACGAGTTGATGGCCCTGCTGGATCGGCTGGAGGAAGCGCGCACCACCCGCGAGGCCACGCGCGACCGCCTGACCGCCGCCGCCCTCACCCGCCTCGCCGCCCCGGATGCCGCCACACCCGACATTCACCTCGTCCTGGACAACCTGCCCGCCCTCACCACCCGCCCCGACCAGATCAAAACCCTCCGCGAGACCATCCTCAATCTGGCCGTGCGGGGGAAGCTGGTGGCGCAGGACCCGGAGGATGAGCCGGCGCAGGTGCTGTTGGAGAGGATTAGGGAGGAGAAGGCGAAACTTGGTCTCAAGCAATCGAGAACGTCTGTCGCCGAAGACGAATTGCCATTTGACGTTCCTCCCGGTTGGGTTTGGACATCAATAGGTCATATGTGCTCGAAGACAGGATCGGGCAGTACACCACGTGGAGGAAAAGATGTCTACAAGAATTCAGGGATACCGTTTCTGCGTTCGCAGAACATTTACGACGACGGCCTCCGATTGGATGATGTTGCCTTTATAGACCGAGATACTCATGAGCGCATGCACAGCACTCGCGTGCTACCCAGCGATTTGCTGTTGAACATCACGGGTGGCTCGATAGGACGTTGCTGCATTATGCCCGTCAATGCTGGTGAAGCGAATATCAGTCAGCATGTAGCCATCTTGCGCCCCGCGATATCGGGACTGTCGTCGTATCTGCACATGCTGGTCCTCTCTCCCTATTTCCAGACCTTTATCTACGCCGAGCAAACGGGAGCCGGCAGAGGCGGTCTTCCGAAATACAAGATGGATAAACTACCCGTCGCACTTCCACCCCTTCCCGAGCAGCGCCGCATCGTCGCGAGGGTGGATGAACTGATGGAATTGTGTGATCGGCTGGAGGCGGGGCTGGTGGAGGCCGAGGCGTCGAAGCAGGAGTTGTTGGAGGCAATGGTGGGGGAGGTGGTGTAGTAATTAGGAGGCGCGTATGATAGAATGTTTGAACAAGCTCAACCTCAACCTGATGCGATCGTTTAAATGAAAATATATCACTACACCAATATTCATACACTTGCTCTGATACTTAAAAATCGGACTATTCGGTTTAATCGACTAGATCGGGTAGATGATGTAAGTGAAGCGAGTGCCTATGGGAGACATGATATTGCGAAGAATCTGTTCGTAAGTTGCTGGACTCTTAATCCTAAAGAGAGTATTCCGCAATGGCATATTTATACAGACAGGATGGCAGGCGTAAGAATTGAGCTTCCCGAGGCACCATTTCATTATCGGCCTCTCGAGCCGAATCCAGCATGGGGATTCATCAAAGAGGGCGAGATATATTCTCCAATCCCTTGGGACGAATTGTTTACAGATAGCTACTTTATTCTGCCAAATATTATAAACCAAGAGCTATTCGAACGAAAGGTCAGGTATGTTGATAGTGTTCAGGACGTTTTCCGTGATGCTATTGACCTTCGTGTGGATGGGGATGGCAAAGCACATTTGAAAATCGACAACCTTGGCGAGTTTGCAGGGGTCAAGGATCACAGTTGGGCGTTTCAGGAAGAGTTCAGGTTCGTTCTCTTTGTTCTGCCGTCTCTGCCTCTTCCTGAAGACGGCTTTGCCAACGAACAGTTTGTGGAACAGCTTCCATCGTATTTTATCCAGAGTATCCAGCGGGGAGTTGGCCCTCCTATCGAATACTTGGACTTAGACATCGATCCAAACGTCATTGATGAAGTACACGTGACTCTAGGGCCGATGTGTTCTGATGGAGATCGCACCATCGTGGAGGCGCTGCTCGAGAAGTACACTGACCGCGGATCAGTCCGGCCAAGTGTACTCACTGGCACTATACGGCAACCGTCTAGGTAGACACGCGAACTAAGTCGTCAATGGCGCCAACCCTTCTTCTAGCCATACCGCTATTATATTCCTCGAGATTCAAGGGCGAGGGCTCACGACCGACGATTGTCGGTTAGCTTCAAGTTATTGAGATGAAGACGCTGTTCAGCTACGGTCTCGTGCGCTACGTTCACGACCCCGTGACGGAAGAATTCGTCAACGTCGGTGTTGTCCTGTATGCGCCGGAAGCCAGGTATCTACGCGCCCGGTGTACGCAGCAGTTCGGGCGGGCATCGCGTTTTTTCGGCGGTGTGGATGGGAGCCATTTCCGATCAACGCTCAAGTATGTGGAGCGTGTGCTGGACTCCGAGTCCCGCGCCGTACGAGGATTATCGTTTGATCAGCCCGCTGCTGACGCCTTTGAGGTTATCCGTTCCCTCTTCATCATCGACGACAGCTCGCTTCAGTTCGCTGCCGGCGGCGGTGGCCTCACACGAGATCCCTAGGCGGCGCTCAATGAACTCTACGAGCGTTTCATGGGTCGGTACGAGGCTGAACCTTCCGCGCCTTGCCTTATTTAGCCTTCGAACCTCGCTGCATTTACGCCGTTCGAATCGATCACTCACCAGAGACCGCGTTGACCACCACAGCTTCATATGATATCGAGGCGGG
>CAYUGQ010000211.1:0-3298 GCA_964444305.1 uncultured Candidatus Sumerlaeota bacterium | reverse complement strand
TTATTACTGTCATTGTTCGTACCAGAACATTCGCGTCTGATGTTAAACGGTACAGGTATAGGCCGCTTGCTACTGCAGACGCATCGAAACGCACTTCGTGGGATCCTGATGGTAGTTCCTCATCTACCAGCGTCGCAACACGGCGCCCTAACACATCAAACACCTCAAGACGAGTGTGACCGGAATTCAAGAGCGAGAATTGAATCCGGGTCGATGGATTAAATGGATTCGGGTAGTTTTGCTCGAGTGCGAAGGTGGCGCGTGACGCACCATCTGATTCAGAACCGACGGTGATCAGACCAGGCTGCGGCGTAAAGGCCGGCTCGGTGTTCATATAGACGTGAAAAGCGCCGGGAGAAAGGGTCATCGTCTGGGCCGCGTTGGAAGCCTCGAAGCTGTCGTTCCCGAAGAAGTCGTACCACGTCCCTGCGCTGGGGAAGGAGAACTCGGCCTCACGTGCGGTGACGCCGAAGTTGCCGATAATTACTGCCTTCTCGCCGTTGAACGGGTGCACGAGCGTCATCTGCTTCACGATGCCACGCGTCTGCATCTCCACGTTCGTGTCCTTGTGGGTGAAGACGTCGTGGGCATGACGAAGATGGAGGAGCGCCGACCACGTGTGGTACAGCTTACGGCGAAGTACGTCTTCACCGTCAGGCATCGACCAGTACTCGTTCCAGCGGATCGGCTTCGGAGACACGCGGCCGGGCACGCCCTGTGGACATTCACCCGGATATTCCCCGTTGACGAGGCATTCACCCGGTCCACCGCCATATCCGAGTTCGCCGAACTGCCACACCATCTTCGGACCCGGGATGGTAAAGAAGAACGCGCACGCCATCTTATTCCGGTCGAGCGCCACGGGCAGCTCCTGAATGTCGTAGTCTGCCGACTTACTGCCGTAGGCCAGGTTCTTGTACATCAGCCACTGCTCATCGTGGCTCTCCATGTACGTAATGAGGTTGGGCCTGAGCCACCCCCGGTTGCGAAAGTAGCCCCACGCGAGGTCGCTCTTGCCAGAGTCATGGTAGCCCATCGTGGCCTCGCTATAGTTGTGGTTCATGTTGCCCCACAACATGATGCCGGGCCGCCCCTCGTCTACGCGGTAGTGTGCGTATTCAGTCTCCTCGTTGTTCTCTCCCAGGTGCTCAAAGATGACGATGGCGCTCGGATCAACCTCCCAGATCCGATCGACCATTCGCTCTAGTAGGGCGATCCG
Organism: uncultured Candidatus Sumerlaeota bacterium; assembly: GCA_964444305.1. Taxonomy (GTDB): domain Bacteria; phylum Sumerlaeota; class Sumerlaeia; order Sumerlaeales; family Sumerlaeaceae; genus JAKFFN01. The sequence goes on along the minus strand of CAYUGQ010000211.1, from coordinate 2,079 downwards.
AGACTCGTTGTAGCCGTCGGTACTTCCGCGCTGCATGAAGCCTTTCGTCAGGTCGAACCGGTAGCCGTCAATTTTATACTCTTCCAACCAGAAGCGATTGGCACGATCGAGCCAGTACTGCGTCGCCGGGCTCTCGTGGTTCAAGTCGTTGAACACGCTGTAGGCATGCGGCGCCGTCACGTTGGCATACGGGTTGTCCGGCGTAGGCCGTGCCGATGGATCGCCGGATGCGCTCTCGTTCCACAGACGTACAAGCGGCGACTGGCCCGTCGCATGGTTGTAGACGACGTCGAGTATGACGGCCATTCCGCGACTGTGAGCCGCATCTACGAAGCGCTTGAAAGCTTGCCGCGTGCCGTAGTACTTGTCGAGCGCGAAGTGAAACGACGGGTTGTAGCCCCAGCTTTCGTTGCCGTCGAACTCCGCAACGGGCATGAGCTCGATGGCATTGATGCCGAGCCGCTGCAGGTAGTCGAGCGTGTCAACGAGCGTGTCGTAGTCGTGCGCGGCCAGGAAATCACGCAGCAGCAGTTCATAGATGATGAGCTCGTGCTGTGGCGGCGCCTCGAAATCCGTGATCTGCCATTCGTACTCCTCCCTGCCCGGCTGCAGGATCCCGACGACATGCTCGGTCAATCCCGACGGATACGGCTTTAGATCAGGATAAACGGTATCAGGAATGAACCCGTCGTTTGCGGTAAGCACCTTCTCCACATATGGATCGGTGACGCGAATCCGGCCGTCGACGTAGTACTGGAAGCCGTACTCTTCACCAGGAGTCAAGCCGTCAACGGTGGTCCAGAAGTGGTCGCCGTCACGCTGCATGAAAAAGTCGGTACCGACCTCCCAGCCCGTGAAATCACCCAGAACGTAGACATAGTCCTTGCCGGGCGCGTATAGCGAGAGGGTCGCCCCTTTCTCGTCGGCCGCGTATGTGATTCCATCTTCAAGCCCGTCCGGACGCGCGGCTTCCATCACTTCAGGATTGCGCACCGCGTAGAAGCGAGCCGTATCGGAGCGCTCGCCCGCCTCGGCGATCGCCCAAACATCGACTCGTCCGGGCGCGTCAAGTGTCAGATTGTAGCGTAGCGTATCATCCGTGGCGCTCGTCACCTCCATGCCATTGATGAGGAGGCGGATTCGCTCAAGCGGCGCCTGACGAGCGGCTGCCAGGGCAACAAGTTCTATCGTTGTGTCTTGTTCAGCGATGAGGGGATTGAGCGGCGAAACGGCCGGCTGAAGAAACGCAACTTGCAGTGCCGCCGGCGTCATGTCGATGAAGATGTCGGGCCTCGTCTGCGCGGTACCGGCTGCGTTCCGGAAGACGAAAGCGAGGCCGGTTACATCGCCTGCGCCTGAGACAGAGGAGCAGTTGTCCAGATCATAGAAGGTCGCGACATCCTCGATATGTAGACTGTAGCGGTTGGCGCCCTCCCGCTGAAGCTGCGGCTGCGTGCTGTTGTTTCCCCACGACTCGATCACGCACTGCCAGTTCGCGCCGGTGGTATTTACACCGGTGTGCGCATAAACCGTCCCAGTGTAACCCTCGAGCTCCGTCCCTTCCGTGTTCAAATAGATCGTGAGCGGTTCATCGGCCGATGGAAAGGCGGGATCGGTCTGAACAACTTGCCCCTGCGAAGACGTGGGCATGATGATCGCCAGAAGAGCGATTACCGTGGCGACACCGCGCAGGTGTTCGAGCCATCCATCGGTGCCTGAAACTATCCCTGATTGATAAACGCGCTTCATTGACATCGGACGATGACCTACGGCGAGAGTGACGAGGGAATCCAAATGCGCGCCGACAGCGCCGGCATCTGTGACTGAAAGCCGGTGGCAGAAAGCGTGGTGCGTGCACCTGAGAGTGCATCGTGGATGGTCAGCCCCGCGAGGCTTCGTTCGGGCGTGTGACCTGCAGCAGGAAGCATCGTATCGATCGGCAGATCGATCTGCTGCGCTTCGTTGCTCAGGTTGAAGACGATCCACGCGCGTTCATCGCCAAACCGGCGTTCGTAGGCAAGTACGCCAGCGCTTCCGGCATCGATGAACTCGAGACCGCCGCGGCTGAGAACCGGATTC
>CAYUGQ010000210.1:0-3350 GCA_964444305.1 uncultured Candidatus Sumerlaeota bacterium | reverse complement strand
GCGCTGCCGTACCGAACGCCGGCATCGAGCCTGTACTGCAGCACCGGCCCCTCGATGTTCTCTGCGCCGGCGAACGGAAGGAGGGTGGTGCGTATCACGGCAAACCGCCGTACGCTCTCGTCTTCGAGCAACGTGGCGGTGATCGTTGCGATGTCGCGGCTCGCCCGACCTCCGGCGCTACGGAGCCGTAGCGTCACCTGGCGCGTTTCGCCCGCAGCAAGCTCCAACCGGTCGGCCGAAAGCTCTGGAGCCAGGCTGCTGTCGGCCGCCAGGCGGACCGTGGCCGGCGCGTTGCTACTGTTCGTCACCAGGAGGGTATAGGCGGCTTCCTCGCCGCTCACGATGACGTCGCCATCGGGTGCCAGGAGCGTGATGCCGTACCGGGCGCCAACCATCACCGACACGGTCAGTGGTGCGCTTCCTGCGCTGATCGTCACCGGATGCGTGCCCGCAGGCGCGTCTTGGTCTACCAGCAGGTTGACGAGCCCTCGTCCGTCTCGTAGTTCGGGTGCGCCTACCAGCCTGAAGAACACTGGCGCGTCGACCGTTAGTGCCGCGGCGCCGTCACCCGTTACCGGGATGCTTACGAAGGCCCCCGGCGAGGCTTCGAAGGCATCCGCCGGACTAGCCAACTGAACGGCCAGCGCGTTCGGACTGAGCAGGAACAGGAAGGCGAGGGGCAACCAGCGCATAGCGGGAAGGCTATTGAGTGGTCAGAGAGAAAGTAAGAGTGCCTTCGTACTTGCCAGGCGCTTCGTTCCCGATCACCACAAGGCGCAGCTCGAGCGTATGCACCCGCGGCGCTGCGATCACATCGGTAGGCAGGGGGGGATCCAGAGTGAGGTACACGGGCTGGGTCGAGAAGGGCAACCACACGCTGCCGTCGATGCTGTATTCGAGCTGGGAAGCGGGCAGTTGGAGGTTCTCTTCGACGTTCACCAGCCCGGTGAACTCGGCAGACAGTCGCCAGCTCGAAGTGTTCGAGGTGACTGTGATGGTGATGGGCTCGCTTGGCTCGACCGGAAGGTAGGTCGCAGGGAACTCGGCAGGGGGGTAATTCTGGCCGCTTAGGTCGAACGTGACTTCCTCGGCGCTGATCAGGAGAGAGCCGATCGACGGGAACTCGACAGAGATGCCGACGCCGCCCGGTTCCTGCGCAAAACCCTTGCCGCCAACCAGGAGAAGAGTGAAGGCAATCGAAGCGCATATCATCTGTAGCCTGGTCACTGATCTCGAGCCCACTTGGTTCATGGCACCTGCACCTGCCCTTCGCCCGCGATCACCGATGCGGCTCCGTAGTCGAGGACTGCCAGGATCACGTACTCGCCGCTGGCGAGAGGTTCCGACATCGGAACTACTAGATCGTGGGTCGAATCGGGGAACGAGGCTGCCCCTTGCATCGAGAGGGTCTGGACCAGATTGCCGGTCAGGCTCCGTACCTCGATATGGCCGTCCATTCGAATGAGGCCGTCGCCGCTGTTCTGGATGGTTAGGCGTATAGCGCCGGCGCTCCGTGAGTTGTCGTAGCGGATGCCTACTATCCGACCTTCCAAAGTAGGTTGGCCGACCGTTGCATAGATGATGTGCCCAACTCTTACGACAGTCGTGACGCCTATGCCCGACTCTGATGATCGAGTGTCAGGAGACTGTGATTCAAAGAAGAGGACGCTCCAATACGTTCCAGGTGCCGCATCGTCAGGCACGGAAACCGTATAGCTCACTGGCAGAACATCTGAAGGGTCAAGTATGAAATTGAGAGGGTTCACTGTGACCCAAGGGGCAATGGACTTCTCGATAGACCCGCCTTCTAGATATATCGACGAGCCGTCGGGAGCAAGAAGGATGTCGCTGAAATACGCTTCTACGGAGAGTGCGGCTACTTGGCTTGGGTTGTCTACCCTGACTGTCTGCGTTACTTCGCCTCCCGGCAGCACCGGCAGTTCTACACGAGGCGGACTGATGCCGACGCCCGTTTGCGTGAGGGCAAAGGAATGCCAGAGGATGACTAGTCCAACTATGGACTGGCGCCAAGCCCAGCGTCTGTTCTGTAGCCAGGTGGTTTTCATCACTAGGTGTAAGATCGTTCCTTTCGGCTCTAAGTAGGACCCGATTGGAGTAGCCGTCCAGGGCCGTCGCGAACGAATGTGCGGTGGCCCTGGACGGTCAACTAGCTAGAGGTCGGCAGTTAGGGTGTATTGCACGAAGAGAAGATGCGTGCCTGCATCCTCCGTGCCGTCGAAGTAGAGAGCTTCCACCAGGTAATCGTCTAACCAACCACCCGTGTGGTCACCGCTGGCCAGAAGCCCGATGCCCGTAGAGTTGGTTCCGCTGCCAACCACTACGCCATTGAGGACGTCCGCGATTCCGAACTGCCCGAAGCTCTTGGGATCGCTCGTGCTCAGGCTGTTCAGTTGGGCTTCGAAGCGCCAGGGAACATTAGCGAACTTCTGCATGACCTTGCCGAAGTAGCAAACGATGTAGCCCTTGTCTCCGTCACCCGATACACCGTCTACGCCGTCGATGTTTACTGCAGGGTAGCTAGTTGCGAGGCCTACCCCGATCCCCGCGTGAGCAGCTATGACCGCGTCTCGGACACCATCTGTCCAGCTAGTGTCAGTGTCGAAGGTGCCCGCGGCAGCCAAGTTGCCGACAAAAGTAGGGAAGTTGGCGCTCCAGGCATCTCGTCCACCCAATTGGGCATCAAGACTCTTGCTCACAGGGAAGCAAGCCTGCTGGGCCAAGTCGTTTAGATTCAGTATCCAGTTGGCCGTATCGACGTGTAACGCAACGCGTTGTGGAATCGTCACGGTTACCGGCTGTACCAGCATTGCTTGATTGGTGCCTACGCGATAGTTGGAGCCTGAGGCGATGTCATTGGGCTGCTGGGCGAACGCCATTCCAATCACCAGCAGGAGCGCTCCAGTCAATGCAACTAACTTCTTCATTAGACCCTCCATGGGGTTTGTCTAGGGCGCCGGATTCGCGCATTGGCATACCGGCACACGGGTAGCCGAGGGCGGACTGAGAATTCTTGGCCACCTCCTAGGTGTGAGCCGCCAGAAAACGTCGAACTCCGTCGAGTTTTGGGGGGTCGCAGGCGCTCATGGGTTGATCACACGTTAATGAACGAGGCGTGACCGATTCGTTAATCGCAGTCGTCCTGTCCAGCACTCGACTGCGCCGATTTGTTACTCCCCTGTATGAGATGTATTAGATGTGTAACGTTAGATTAATGGCAACATTAATGTTGAGTGATGTGCTAGGGCCCCCGAGGGGGACCTCCAGCGGCAACTACTGGGGGAACGGGCGTTTGATTACTGAGGTAAGTTCTCGTTACGTCGCAGGTGCTT
>CAYUGQ010000209.1:0-3431 GCA_964444305.1 uncultured Candidatus Sumerlaeota bacterium | reverse complement strand
AGATTCCAGTGAGCGAGTGGAAGACGTTGTTTATTGATTGGGATATGGATAAGACACTGCAGTAAGATTTTATTGGGGTTTTTTATAACAAAAAAAGCCGTTTTCGCACGAGCTGCGGAAACGGCTTTTTTAACGTCAAATGTTTTGTTTTAAAGCGTTTTAAAACGGACCCTCGCTTTGAGGACGCTCTGGCGGCAGCAGAGATAAGGTAGAGGGTGAGAAGTCCTCGCTATAGAGCGATTTGCCATTAATCACACGGAACTGATCCATATAGCCGTTCAGCGGAAATACGCTCTCCTCAGATCTTATATTGCCCACGTAGAACCTAGGATCCGAGTTTATAGCCTTATCGTACTCTTGCTGTGCCGCAAGCTTCCCATCGATAAATAAGCGATATAAATTGCCGCTTTTAACGGCCGCAAAATGATGCCACTCACCCGGGATAACCCAACCTGCTTCCGTACGAATGGAAAGGCCCGTGCCGATTTCCGCCTGTAAATAAAGCGTCATGGAGCCGTCACGAGAATTCACTTGCAGCTGAGTTCGATGGCGATTATTTGTCAAATCGCCGTTATAAAAGACACCATTCATAGCCGAGCTAACATCTGTCACTTTAATCCAGCCGTCGACCGTCCAAGCATCAGACACGGATAAAGCCAAAGCGCGCGATTCATAGCCCAAATAGCCGCCGTCAAACTTCACCGATCTGTCGCTCACAACACTATCTTCTCCGCTTGGTGATGCCTTTTCCTTTTCAGCTTTCAGGCCCCACAACGACGCGTCGATCACCTCCGTGCCCGTTTCGTCTACCGCAAGCAAAAGGCTCGGCGACCCCAAGGTGGGGGTAAAAATTGTTAGGGTTTTACCTGCGTCAGATGCATCGGCCATTTTTGCCCACAGCGACAAAAACTGCTCGTAATTCTCGGACGGCGCAGCACCGAAAGAAAAATTCAGCAGCTGAAAACCTGCTTCGCTAAGAACAGCAGCATGAAAAGGGTTCGCTGAAATCTGGCGGTGCATGCTTAGGAGTACCAACAAGTCGCCAGCTTCTACATCTTCGGGTATTTCCATGGAGACCGAGGTGAGCTCGTGAGTGGTCATAGTGTCACTCCAGGCACCGGCAACTCGTTCACCACCTACCACCAAAAACGCTGCTATTGGCGTATCTTCTCTACCCGAAACCGCCGGCGAAATCGTAAATGCACCCGCTATTTGCTCAGCCTCCGTCAGCTCTGTGCCCGCGACAAAGAGCCTCAAGCCATTCGCGCTACCCCCGGTGCTCTGCGCTAGCCCAAGACTCTCTACTCCGCCGCTAACCGTATAGTGTGAAGGTGTTGTGGACGTTGATAACTGGATTGGCGATGCCGCTACCACCGCAAAGCCTCCCGCCTCCGCCGTAAGCGTCGGATAGCTCACCTGAGAGCTCGTGCGCGCCGCATGTGTTCCAAATATCTGTGATTGAATATCGTCGACTTCCGCCCCTTTAAACACCGAAAGGTTTAGGTATTTGCGCGAAGCATATAAATGCACGAAAGGTTCGCCAGAAGAACTGCTGGATGAAGAAGAGCTAGACGATGAGGAGCTGGAGGAGCTCGATGAGGAAGAGCTAGATGAAGAGCTCGAGCTAGAGGAGCTGCTTATTGTGGGTGCTTGACCTGCAAAAACAAATTCAATCGGCGTTATATTGGCTGGCACTTCCTCTCCCAAAGTGCCTGTCAGGTATTCACTGCGATCGCCGTAAAAAATCCGCAATTCATAATTAACCTGATCACCACTTAGGTGGATCGGCACAACACTGTAGCGTCCAGCGGGGGCACCATTAAGCCAATGAGTCTGGTGCGCAATACCGGCATCATTGACTTCAGAGATATCGTATATGCCAGCACTGCCCTCGCACTCAACGCGACGGACTTCTGCCGTCAAAACATTGCTGCAGGGATCCACAACTTGCAACGCTAATTCAGCATCTCCCTGCCAAAAAAGATGTACGCGTACGACAGCAGCGGTCATGCCCAATTGCCCTTGATCGCTCTCACTCGGCCCGCGATAGAGTGGCCCAGGGAATTGCATTGAGTTTTGCTGCGGCAGCTGTACTAGAGTGCTGGCATGAATGGAATCTTGGCCTTGGTAGCCCCGCATTTGCACAATAAAGAAAAGTGGTTGGTGATGTGTGTCGGCACTCCCCTCTAACAGCGACACAATCAGCTTTTTCTCTTGCTCGCCTACCCCAAAGTGTATCTTTAGCGAATCGAGGGCACTGTAATCGCGACCTTCTAGGGCCGTCTGCTCCAATAGGTTCACCGTCAAAGAAAATGCTCGAGTTGCGGGGTCTCTTAGGCGCACGTCAACCTCAACGCGATCCGCCAACACTTGTGGAGTCAACTGCACCGGCTGGTCGGCCAATGGCATGGCGACTACTCGTGTACTGGCAGAATTCAGTACCCCTTCACTATTCACTGCGACTAAGCGGAATTCTAATGTGGTCGCTAGCTCTACCCTGGGTAACCACACGGTGGTGTGGGCGCTGAAAGGATCGAGAATAATTGCCGCTGGCCCATGGGTTTGCTGCCAACGCAGTTGCCGTATAACACCTTCTGTCGCACTAACCTCCGCCTGCAAGAACACCATGAGGTTGCCGTCGCTGTACTGTATGGGGGCCATTTCGATCAGCACGGGGTTGGCATCCCCCGGCGCCAGTGGCGTCGCCTGGTGTAAATCCAAAAGCTCGATTAATTCTTGCTGCTGTTCCTGCGGCTTTTGCTGTTCCTCCGCCGCTGGCAGCTGGCTGCTCGGACTGGTTTGCGACGAATCCTGAGCGCACGCGGAAAGCCACAATGCGCCAACCACGGTGAAGGTAGTCAATAAAAGGCGGGATAAAGACACGTGAACGTTCATGAACAACTCCTTTAAGGTAGGCAGAAATCAGGCGGTGGCATCCATCCGCCGAGGGCGCATTATACCCAAAGGTGCAGCAACGAATGGCGGTAAATTGTGGAGCACCTGTCAACACCGCTGACAAGGCAGAACTGCTAGTCGGTTGCCGCCAAGACTAATCAGCGTAATCTTGAGTTACCGCGCATTCCGCATTGCTGCTTTCCTGTAGACTCCCCGCCGCAACAAAGCATTAGTTAAGCAGAATAAAAGAGATTCAATGAACAAAAAACGCTTCAGGCCCGCGCATTCGCTGGGCTTTGCCCTTGTTTCTTCCTCCATTGTCCTCTTCTCACTTTTGTCCAGCACCGCGCTAGCAGATGCTGAGGACGTCAAGCAGAGTGCGAAGCCATCTAAAACGCGGGCGCGCGCAGAACCGACCCGCGTGGCCGCGGACAGCATTGAAGAAATTATCGTCACCGGCTCCAAAATTAACGCCATGGACGCGCAGGAGATGAAGCGCGGTGCGGATACCATGCTCGATGCCATTTCTGCCGATC
>CAYUGQ010000208.1:0-3454 GCA_964444305.1 uncultured Candidatus Sumerlaeota bacterium | reverse complement strand
TGCTGGCGCGGTGGGACTGGAACCTACAATGGGCTGGCGCGTTGCAGTACGTGGCCCACAACTTTGAGTTCCACATCTCACGTGAAGAACATCCTGCGACGTCTTGTACTGGCCTGAACAACAAGGTGGGTTGGTACACCACTCTACCCAACAAGGGATTCGCTTACCTGACCGTAGCTGACGACAAGGAAACCAAAATCACCAAACGCGACAAGGAAGACATGCCACTCAACACTCCTATTGATTTGGCGTGTGATGGCACCCAATCTACCACGGAAACATGGAACGTGTTTGCGGTAGAGTTGGAAGCTAACTTCTTGTTGATCCCAGGTATGCCTAATCCACTCCCTGGACCGTTCGTAACATCATGAGTACCAACAGCAATCGCCCACTACTTTGGACTCCACAGGCGTTCAGGGAGCTACAGCACTGGCAACAGAACATCAATGCTCTGATTGATCAGCGAGTGCGCGTGTTGCTGGGGAACACACCTTCTTTCAGAGAAAAGGATGTGAGGTTTGGTGTAACCACAGTCAAGGATGAAGAGGACTACCCCGAGTCGCCCGCAAACACGTTCTGGGTCAAACTTGGGACACCTGTATTTGGAGACTCTCCAGGAAGTCACTCACTTTCTGTAAATCCTTACAACCCTCCTGTCATACGGCTGGCGCACAGCTTGGGAGGATTCATACCTGTAGATAAGCCAGTAGCTCTGATTCTAAGTCACGGAAAATACTTCATTCCTCCTAATATTCCAGAGTTGGAAGAAATTGAGGTTGTCACAGACGTGGCTCTAACAGAGACAGACCTTGAGTTCACAGTTACTAAAATCTGGGTCAGCAAGACAGAGGAAGTCACCGAATCCATCAATGTACCACTCGATGATTGTGAGGAGGAATAGATGCCGCTCATTGCTCGCAACGGAAAGCTGCTACGAACCGCGACAGGGCTGGCATCAAGCCTTGATTGCTGCTGCGGCGATCCGCCGTTGCCACCTTGTGCATGTCCACCTGTAGACTGTATTCCGAATGGACAACCTAGTTCAATTAAGATTGAAGTAGAGATTACCGATACTTGGGAGTGGCGGAGCGAGACGGATCTGAAATACTGTACTTTTAATGGATGCAACAATACATTTCGGTACGGCTTCAGCCACCAAGGTATTAGCGGCTTAAGTCAATTCAATGGAACTTACGAGTGTGAATACTGGGCCGATAAGGGCGACGGGTTAGAGCTGGCTGACCCTCAGAGATATCCGTGCAATGGCTGGTGGGTTTTTCCTCGACTTACCCATGCAGTAGATGTATGGCATTACGGCAATACAATTGATGGCGTAGACGGCTGTGGAGGCACAGCAGGCACAGTAGTATATGATACATCAATTGAAGCTACACTGTATACTCATAATGCACGATTGGAGGCACTCAGACCGTTGTTTGGTGGTGGTGTGACATCAGCATGGCCATCATTTGGCCTTTCACCGGGTACATTGTTTGGCGGTATCAACCATCCTTTTGCTGAAATCACTAGGTCAATCAGGCGGTACGAATGCGACACAACTAAATCAGATATAATCACTCCCTATACTTGGTCAGTAGCGTCAGGGGCGTGCCCGATCCATCCAGGCAACGGCATTACATCTATGGGCATTGGGCCGAACAACAGTGGCACTTCGGTAGGACCGCCTTTTAGTACGATGCCCGATGCGATACCGGGTGCTAGAAAATCTTATAGCCATGGAACTAACCCAATATGTTATATCGGGGACCAGGTACACGAGATTGATTTACCGGCGTATGAGAGCGAATGGATTAACCCCGATACGTCACCATGTACCTTTGACCAACGCAACGGCCAATTCCACCGACATGTTAGGGGCAAGGCCTATTGGTCAGCAGCTAATTACAAAATAACTTGTGTCATGGAGCCGTGATGAACGTAACGTGCGAAAAGTGCGGCAGGGAACACAGGGTCAGGGTGTTTCCACTGTATTGCCGTTGCGGCGCTGTCCACTATGCGGACTCCTCTACGCCTGCGTCTCCCAGAACGCGCAAGTCGCCTCCCACTCACCACCGCACCTTTGGCACAGCCCTACAGGAGCTAGTCGGCTGCGGCTGCAATCTGCCCTGTCGCAAGTGGGACCGCCGAGGACTCGACTGGTGCCGCGATAATGCAAACAGGATTGCTAAGCGGCTGACACGGGAGCCGAAGCCAGGACTGAGCGCGGAGCAGGCGGCTGAGATGGTGCAGTTGGCTATCGAGATTGCAGAGAAGCATCCCAAATAATTTCACCGTCTACCATACAAGCGTCTGGCGTCGGCGTTAGGGTGCCATTGTCTTTCAGGACGAAAACATACTTGTAAGACTTCGCACCTTCTACAGCGTAGCCTACGACCACAAACTCGTCCCTCGTTGGATTGCCAACCGTAGGATGAGTAAACGTTGCAGCGTCAGACAAATCCAGAAGTTCTCGCACCTTGTCTTGTGCCAGCACTGGCGCAGCTTCTAACGCTGTATGAATACGCTGCTTCTCAATCCACTCTGGTGAGTTCTTGGCAGGCGCAGTCAAGTTTGCAATCACTGCGATGGTAACGCAGCCACCGACCATAAACAGAGGCAAGGCGAAAATGATAGACAGTGCAATGACAACGGTTCCATTACGAATAGTGCCTTGAATGGGTTGCGCGTGCATGATGTTTCCTTTGGTTGGTGTTATAGATGCCCTACGGATTAAGTATAAGGCCAAGACCAAAGAAAAATCCCCACCAGATGCTCCTGGCAGGGACTTTTAAGGAAACACGGCAAACTACCGGCACAGCCTATCTAGTGCGGCGTAGGACCTGCTGGCGCAAGCTGGTTGTAACGCTGCCATCGTTGGTCAACGTGATTTGCAACCCAACAGGACGACACAGCTTTTGGAGGGTGAGAATCTGTGGTCTTTTCCACAAGCCACCCCACAAACGGTAGAGCGTAGCCTTGCTGAGTCCTGTCTGCTGCGAAATGGATTCCATGCTGTCAAATCCATACAGGCTCCATGTGATATCGAGCAGCGCCACAAGCTGCTCTCGGAGCTCACGTTCAACGGCGTTCTTTTGTTTGGCGTCCATGATGATTTTGATTCAGTCTTTTGGAGGGGGAGGGTAAACGTTGGTCAGAACGGAATGTCGTCGAGTTCGAGTTCGTCCTCCTTTGGTTCGTATTGCTTGGCGCGCTGCCGCAGGCTCTTGCTGTTCTGCTTGAGCTGCTGGCGCTGCCCTTCGTCGGGACGGCGTTGCCCTGTGGCGTTGGGCCAACACGTAATCACAAGATCATCGGTGTTGGTTGGCAGCACCACGAAGGCGTTCAGCTTGATGCGAACCGAACCGTCTGGCTGGTTCCAGGCGACACCGATGTTGCCTTTCTGGCCTGTGGACTTCTCAAGCGCGCTGACTTGGTAGTCGGGCTGGCGCGCTGT
>CAYUGQ010000207.1:2304-3460 GCA_964444305.1 uncultured Candidatus Sumerlaeota bacterium | reverse complement strand
CAGTTAAAAGAAAGAGAGTGCTCCCCCCGCCCCCACGGGTCAAAATCTTTTTCCCAGAGCGGGCGGCGCAACACCGGCACCAGATCCGGGCGGGCCTATCGAGCGCGCGCCGCCTTTTGCTCATTCCTTGCCTCTTCTTCAACTTTTCGTTAACGCTCTTCCGAAAGAACCGCCCGCAGATCCGCCCTAACGCAAATCAATACCCGAACCACCCGAACCAAACATGTTGCAACAACCCGAAAAGAACGGCGAAACCCGCCACTCCCGACGAGAATTCGTGCGCCGCCTTTCCATCGGCGCCGGAGCCGCGATCTTTTTGCCCGCCATCTCCTTCGCCGCCGAAAAGAAGATCGCCCGCGAGCAAAAGTATCACGAAATTTGGCAGCGCATCGCCCCGCTTCCCGAAAACGAAAAACTGGGCGTGGCGTTGGTCGGCCTCGGTGGTTACGCCGCCGGACAACTCGCCCCCGCCCTCCAGGAAACCAAGCTCTGCAAGCTCGCCGGAATCGTCACCGGAACTCCGGCCAAAGAGACCGAATGGGCCCAAAAATACGGCATTCCCAAAACCCATATTTACAACTACGAAACCTACGACCGGATTCTCGAAAATCCGGACATCGACATCGTTTACATCGTTCTCCCCAACAGCATGCACGCCGAGTTCACGATCCGCGGAGCGAAAGCGGGCAAGCACGTGATCTGCGAAAAACCGATGGCCACATCCGTCGCCGACGCCGAGGCGATGGTCGCCGCCTGCCGCGAAAACAACCGCAAACTATCCATCGGCTATCGGCTGCACTTTGAACCCCACCACGAGGAGGCGATGCGGCTCGGCAAACAAAAAGTCTTCGGTCCCGTCCGGAAAATCGACGGCGATTTCGCCTTTGATATCGGACAAAATCCCGACGTCTGGCGCCTCGATAAAAAACTGGCGGGAGGCGGTCCGTTGATGGACATCGGCCTCTACGTCATCCAGGCGTCGCTCTACACCGTCGCCGAACTTCCCGTCGCCGTCACCGCGAAAAAGACCATGAGCGAAGAGGAGCGTTTTTCCGAGGTGGAAGAAGCGATCAAGTGGCAACTGGAATTCCCCAGCGGCCTGTTCGCAAACGGCTCGTGCAGCTACGCCCGGGGCGGCAATCGCCACAAAGCCGAA
>CAYUGQ010000207.1:0-2204 GCA_964444305.1 uncultured Candidatus Sumerlaeota bacterium | reverse complement strand
GCGGCAATCGCCACAAAGCCGAATCCGCCGACGGCTGGTTCGAACTCCAGCCCGCGTATAGTTACGCCGGCATCCGCAGAAACACCTCCGCCGGAAAAATGGATTTCCCCCGCGTCAACCAGCAATGCCTCCAAATGGACGCGTTCGCGAATCACCTGCTGACCGGCGCGGAAAACCGGGTGCCGGGCGAAATGGGATTGCGGGACGTCAAACTACTGTACTCGATCTACGAAGCCGCCGAAACAGGCAAAAAAGTTCGCCTCGACCTGACCTGAACGCCCCATGAAAATCGCTTCCCAGATCGCCCGCCTATTACTGATTTCAACGCTCGTCAGCGGTGTGGTCTCCGAAGCGGCAAATGCGGCGCGACCGAACTTCGTCTTCATCCTTTCCGACGACCACCGCTGGAACAGTCTCGGAGCGCTCGATCCGATTCTCCAAACCCCGAACCTCGACCGGATGATCGCGGAAGGCGTCTGGTTTCGGGAGGCGATGGTGACGACTCCGATCTGCGCGGCCTCGCGAGCCTCCATTCTGACCGGAATGACCGAACGGACAACCGGCGTCACTTTCGAAACTCCGCCGCTCGCCTGGGAATATGTCGAAGCCTCCTATCCGGCGGCACTGAAAACAGCGGGATATCGAACCGGATTCATCGGAAAACTGGGCTTCGGACTTCCCAATGGCGCGCGGGAATCGATGTTCACCGACTTTCAACCCGGCCCCGATTGGCCGGCGTGGAAACCGGAGCAAGGACCGGTTTTCTCCCGCGAAACCGGCGAACCGCAGCGGATGCACGAGGGAAAAGTCGCCGGCCTTTCGTATTTTTACGATGTCGGCGGCGAAGCCAAACACACCACCGAAACCGACGCCGACCGGGCGCGCGTTTTCTTCGAGTCGCTCGAACCGGGGCAAAACTTCTGCCTCTCGATCAGTTCGATCGCCGCGCACGCCGTCGACTCCGATCCCGGCCAGTTTTTTTGGTCGAAGGAAAGCGATTCCCTTTACCGGGACGCGACGATTCCGTTTCCGGAAAAAACCGGATCCGACGCGTTTTTCGAGAGCCGGTTTCCCGAGGTTTTCGCCCAGGGAGAAAACCGGCATCGCTGGGGCTGGAGGTTCGATTCGCCGGAAAAATTCCAGGAGATGGTGAAAGGCTATTACCGGCTGTTGACCGATCTCGATCGCATGGTCGGACGGATTCGCGGGGATCTGGAGGAACTCGGTCTGGCGGACAACACGGTCATTATTTTCATGGGCGACAACGGCTATTTTCTCGGCGAACGCGGTTTCGCCGATAAATGGACCATGCACGAGCTGTCAATCCGCGTCCCGCTCATCGTCTACGATCCGCGACTTCCGGAAAATTTACGCGGACGCACCATTCCGCAACCGGTGCTCAACATCGACATCGCCCCGACATTGCTGTCGCTGGCGGGCGAAGAGCCGGCGGAATTCATCCAGGGAAAAAGCCTTCTGCCGCTTCTCCAGGGCGCGGAAAAACAGCTCTGGCCGGTGACGTTTCACGAGCATCTTTTCGAGTATCGTGGCCGACTTCCGCAAACCGAAGCCGTCCGGACCGACCGCTGGAAATACATCCGCTACTTCAATTTCGATCCGATGCCCGAAGAGCTTTACGATCTGAAAAGCGACCCGGACGAAACCGTCAATTTGGCCGAAACTTCCGAATACGCGACCACCCTGCGCGAAATGCGCGCCTTATGCGCGGAGCAGGTGGAAAAATATGGCGGAACCTGGCCTCACACCCAGCAAGGCCGGAAAACCAAATACGCCGAAATGAAAACAGCCGCCACCCCGCAACCGGAACCAGCGAGCGATTGATCCCAGCAAAGTAAAAGCTGTCCGAAAACCGTTCCCCGACGCAGTTCTCAAAAGATTGCCTCACGCACCCGCCTCCGTTCACCCAACCCATCAGATTACAAAATCCCCAAAGCCCGCCCAGATGCGCCAACGGGTAACTTCCCGTTGTGTTCACCTTCCGGCTTCCGTTACAACATCGGCCATGTTTTTGAAAAAGGCCCTCTTCTCCATTCTGCTTACATCCCTCGCCGTTGCGCCGATTTCCCGCGCGGCCGAGTCGCTCGATGGGGCCGGAAAGCTCATCATCGCCGGCGGCGGCATCAAATCGGCGCGCGCGGAAATTTGGGAACATATGCTCGCGGAACGCCTGCCCGGCCGGCCGA
>CAYUGQ010000206.1:0-3474 GCA_964444305.1 uncultured Candidatus Sumerlaeota bacterium | reverse complement strand
GGCGAGCCCACACCGCCTCGTCCATGCCGAAGGCGTCGGCTATCCGTCCTTCAATTGCCATGACTCTAATAGGTGGGGTGGGGAGATAACACTTGAGCTATGCGGCGCGATGAACGTTGCAAGTCGATGGCAATCAAACCTCACCACTCGTTAGAGCAAAAACCGCACTTGGCGCGTCCGCATTACCGAGACGTAACGCAGCCCGATAAGCCCGTGACTGTTACCGATTAAGCTCTATGCTATCAATTACTTTACGCGGGTTCTATGTCGCCGCTAACGAAGCAATGAACAGTGATCGGCGGGTCAGGTCAACGAAGGTATACAGTTCTCACTCTATGAAAATGCCGACACCGCCCGTCATAATGGACCGATCGCCTTTAAACACTTCGACATTTAGGTAATGGAGGCCTCGGTAGGCCGTTGTCTCCCAGTGCTCCAGTGTCAGCTCTTGGCTGTAATCACTAATCTTATACTCCGCCTGTTGTCCCTGGAGACACTTGGCATCTCTGGCCTCCTCCCCGTGGTTCTCCACCGATGTTTTGATTGTATAGGGATAACCGGGATGTTCGGCAAATCTGAACTTGAATCGGAGTGCGTGCTCTTTGGGTGCATATGAGCCTGTAGGAACGAAACTGCCGAGGGCCGTCTTACGCAGCGCCGAGTACAGCTCGATACTCACTTTAAGAGGGGCATTATTATCAAAGCCGGCAACCATGGCTAAAGGACCACACGAAAGATATTTCCGCCACTTTAGGAGGTGCTGGCGGTAGTCAATTGTCCTGCCATCAGCAAGTGAATAATTCGGCCGGAGCACCGGCTCTTCGATTATCTCCCCGTTCTTGATCCGCTTCTTGGTGTCGAGTAAATCTGACGGGAAGTCGAGGAGACCCCTCAGTCCCTCACCAATCATTATCTCATTTCTCCCCGCCGCCTGCTGCAGCTTGGCGGCAGCATCAACGTAGAAAGACGTTGCTGTAACTTCACTTATGCGTGGAAGGCCATATGACGCCCAAATCACATCAGACTCCTCGCCGTAATCGACCCCAATTCGGACGCCGAATTTGCTTTGCAAACCGCGCTCTTTCATCTTGGGCACAACAGCTTCCTGTATCAGCATTCTGAGGACAGACGCACAATTGATCGCGTTGATGGCCCCTAATTCAGACCGCTCGCCAGTCCTACCGAAGAAAGCCATCACTGCGTCACCCATTATCCTGTGGATGTGTCCATCGAAGGCGGTGATCACGTCTATCGCCACCCGAATGAGAGCATTCTTAACGACATACGTAATCTCCGGGGTATGCAATAATCCGATACGCGTGGAACCTTGTATATCGATGAAGAGCGTCGTTATTGATCCATTCGCCACGTTCTGGGTGTCCTTCAGATGTGCATAGTCCGGGTGATCGCCGATCGAGGGGGGATTAGGCGCCCCCTTCCCGTACAGGGGACGCAATATTCCTTGGGCTGCATCCAGTCTGATCGGCTCGACCTTTTGCGTCTGCGATTCTCGCCGCTCCGCAAACTGTGAGCTAACGGTATCGAATTCGTAATAGTATCGATCGAACGCGTCCGCTATTTGGGACTGTATGGACTGTTTATGATAGCCATCGGTCATCTCAGTTTGCACCCAGAAATGATAGAGTTGTGAGGATTAGCGCAGATATTGTCGTCCATACCGCGTACTTCAGAAAGCGATACTTCCGGCTCGCTCCAACGGAAAGTGCATGTGCCTGTGAGGCAAGCTCGCGCTCGAGGTCGTCTGGCTTGTAGCTAGATATGTGCAATAGATAGTCACCGCCGTTAGCATGCTTGGCTACATCGCCGAAAAATAGGATCGAGCGACTGTCTGACTTGGAGGATGGGGAAAAAAGATACGGCATCGCAGCTGCGCCTGTTGTGCCAAACGATACTAATCCCGACAGTGCACCCAGCGCCAAGAGTTGCGCACTACGTGAAACGGACAGAGCATCAATGCCAAAATCCAAAGCTTCCCATCTGAGAATGATTAGGCCAAGGATGAATACATTCATGCTTGCAACAACCGCTGCTTTTGTATCTGCTGCCCGGATGTAGTCATCAAGGCGCGCAATAATCTTCCACAGGAGTGCAATCATGTCTTTCGGCGGTGACTTCCCCTCCTTCCTCTCCTTACGATCTATTGACTCTTCCCTATTCATTGAATTAACCGCTCGGGATTGACTTGCCGTATGGCGGATTGCGGATCAGCCGCAACGGGCAGCGACTGCGGACGGTTGGAAAGGCAACGACCCCGTCGAGGCCGGGACGAAGCTAGAATGCTTAAGCCCGTTGTCGCCCTGCAGCCGCGGGTTATAACTCATGGCCTGATCACCACGACAACTTCAAATTTCTCTGACTTCTCGTTCAGGTCGTTCTCTATGCCGCGAGGATTTATGATCCTGCCTTCTGGGTCATAAGTGAAGCAGATCAGGCGCTGGCAGCCTGGATGGGCCTTGTATCTCGCCTTGTCCTCGATAAGCTGCGTTCCAAGCTCCCTGTCTCCGAGCCCCTTTCTGGTTTTCTTGACCTCGATCACCGTGTTCTCCTCCTTCAATAGAAAGTCCATCCTAGACGATCCGCCAGCGTAGCTGGGCGTCCATTCCTCGGGCCTGATGTCTTTTACATGCATCCGAAGCAAGGCATGTAGTAAATCCTGAACATCATATTCGTCCTCAACATCAAGCGTTTGTCGGCCATTGTACCGATGCCGCAACTGCCTGGCGACGAGATGAAAATTATCGAATATGGCCGATAGCTCAACGCCGTCCTGACCTCGCCTTGTCCGCGGCTCTATACGGAGACAGGCGAGCAGGGCTGACTTAACGATCTGGGTGTGCTCATCGAACGCATCCTGATAGTTTCCCCCGATACCGTCGATGTCAAACCTTTCGAACACTCGCCACGGTGCACTGTCTCTGCCATGTGTCTGTAAAATAAAGTCTTCTACAGCGGCCACCCATGCCTGATAGCTTGGACTTGGGCGTCCATACGTCCCGTGACTCTTTCTTTCTGAGTTATTAGCGAACGAGAAAGCCTCTACCTCTTCTAGTAGCTGCTGGGCCTTCCCTCTCGTTTCGTTCATGAGGTATAACTATCTCTATTTACCTTGACGACCAACAATAATTCTCTCGCCAGGTTGTCGTTTGAATGTAAGCGATTATATCGCTTGCTGCCACTCTGTTGATTGTGCGGGATAATCTGCACGTGGAGCATATATGTTATATCCAGGCGTTGTCTTTCCCTTGTTCTGGTCCACCCGTAATCAGAGTAAGACGCCTGTCGGTTGCGGCGCGTCGGCAAGCGAACGGCACCGGTGTGAGTGCAGATTTCCCGGCCACTCTGCAGATCGGCCTTTTCGCAGAATTGTCCGGCAGACGAGACAGGGATCATGGCTGCGTTGTTATTGAGCGACCCAAAGAGAACAACTTCATTGGCGACCAGGGCGATACCCGG
>CAYUGQ010000205.1:0-3477 GCA_964444305.1 uncultured Candidatus Sumerlaeota bacterium | reverse complement strand
AAACTGTCCATAGTAGGTCTTCCCTTAAGGCTGCGTTCACCGGCCTGTTCGGTGAGACGCCTTGTGAAGTGTTGAGGCAGCTACGCAGATCTTAGAATAAACCAACTCAACGACGCCCCCAACCAGAAACAGAAAGCCCATCATAGGAACGCCCAGAACAAGATAAAGCGACGGCCAGCTCATATTCCTAAGAATGTGAGCTGCGTCGACTGCCAGCAACACCCCGTGTTGAAGTACGATCGGCATTTGCAAGATCACATACTTCCCTTTGGGATCGGTGACAAACTGCGCCCAAACGACACAAGCGGCTGAGGCCGCCACGTAGAGCAAGCAGAGAAACAGCCCTGTTCTAGTGATGTGCATCCTGTCCTGTGCCCTCTTATCGCAATGGCAAGCGGTGTCCGGCGTAGGCGTGCTACAGCCGGAAGTGACCTGATTAATTTATAGAGCTATTTTCATAAATATCAATGACATGCTTGGAAGCAAGGCACACAAACTCGGGCAGTCTATTTGATACCTCTGTGAGGCTCAGGCTTTTCGTGGCCAGGGTGCCACTCGGCGTACGCCGGGAGGTCCTCGCCATAATACAGCCACGGCACCTCGTAGGACTTCCAGATTTGAAACTGAGGCCTCACAGTAGGGTCGTCATCCAAAGTGGCAACTCGTAGAACAAGACGGGGATTGCCATCTTTTTCAGCGACCAGCTGAGACCCGCAGTTTGAGCAGAAGTAGCGTTTCTTTCCGGGAGATGACTCAAAGCTCGAGAGAGTATTTTCGCCTTTCAGCCAGCGAAAATGGTCACGCAGAACCCCTGCCCCCGTATTGAAGGCCGCCGCATGCGCCTTCCTGCACGTTTTGCAGGAGCAATGTTGAATGGCCGTATCCAGTTGGTCTACTTCGTATTCAATGCCGCCACAAAGACAACTTCCTTTCATCGCTTGTTCTCCGAATTTCGACAGGGTCAACACTAAAGCCCACCAAGCAACTCAACCAACCGCGACTCATATGGGGAAAAATCGTACCCCCGACGCTGCGAAATCATGAACGTCAGCAGACCCATGTGCCAGGCGCGGCGTTCAAGTTCGATCAGCTGCCCATTGGCCAGATCCTCGGCGACAAGATGGTGCGGCAGGTGTCCCCAGCCGAGTCCGGCTTTCAGTAAATCGCGCTTGGCGCCGAGATCGTTGACCAGCCACTGACGCTTACCGACGATGCCCTGTTGGACGTTTTGTGTTTCAGCCTGGTTATCGGTAACGACGATCTGGATATGTCGCCGAAACTCGTCCTTGGCGATGGGGCCAGGCGTCGACGCGAGCGGATGGGATGGCGCACATAACGTCACCATCTTCACCTCACTTAACCAGCGTCGTTCAACGGCATCCGGGCTCACTTCCGGGACGTCCGCGATAGTGACAGCCAAGGCACAAACCCCATCAACCACCAGGTTCTCGCCGCCTTGCATGGTTGTGATACGCAGGTTGATCGCCGCCGTGGGGAATTCCGCTTGCAGCGTACGCAAGCCGTCAATCAGATGCGCACGCGGGAAGTAGGCATCAACCGCCACAGAAACCTGGGGCACTCCGGCTTTAGCAATCGCGCTCGCGCGATTTTTCATTTCTTCCGTGCGTGAAATAACGGCGCGCGCGTCCGGCAAGAGACTACGTCCCGCAGCGGTAAGTTGTGCCTTCCGGGTATTGCGCTCGAACAGCTCGACATCGAACGAACTTTCCAGCGCCTTTATCGCGTGGCTGATAGCCGACTGCGCGCGTCGCAGCTTCCGCGCCGCACCTGAGAAGCTTCCCTGATCGCTTACGGCGACGAACGCACGAAGTTGGTTGATGGTGACGGTGTCTAGCATAGGTATCACTAAAACAGATGGTATTTAGCGATATTTCGTCAATTGTTTCGATAAGTCAAGAGGCATAAGCTTTCAATGTAAGTCGCCAACCCGGTGACGAAATCAGCACCAAAAGGAGAACTCCCATGAGCTATGCAATCATCGGTTTCGGCAAGATCGGCCAGGCCCTCGCCAGCGCCTTCGCCCGCCATAACATCGAAGTCACAGTCGCCAGCCGTCGGTCATCCGAAGCCCTGTTGCCACAGGCGCAGGCGATCGGGTCCACGGTCATCCCCAAAACAATCCAGGAAGCCGTTAAGGCAGACGTCATCATCCTGGCGGTTCTGTTTGAGGGACATCGCGAAGTCGCCAACGCGCTTTCGGATTGGCGGGGGAAAACAATCATCGACGCGATGAATACGAACGCCCCTGTCGAAGAGCTCGACGGCCTCCCCTCATCCGCTTTCGCCGCCAAAGCATTCCCCGGCGCAAGGTTCGTTAAGGGCTTCAATCACCTGCTTGCGAGCACCCTGGCCACCGACCCGAACGTTCAGGGCGGTAATCGGGTCGTGTTTCTGGCGGGTGATGACGAAGCGGCCACCACGGAAGTGGCAGACCTTGCCAGGCGGCTCGGCTTTGCCCCCGTCAACCTCGGGAAGTTCGACGAAGGCGGCACGCTGGTGCAGGCACGCGGCCGAGTCTGGGGCCCGTTGATTTTCCAGGACCTGTTTCAGGCAAGCGCCGTCAGCAATGTACAGCCAGCACGACAGGATCGTGATCGCTCTGCAGCCTGACCCGCAGCTTCGTTAACCGTAATTCGTAACCAAGGAGCAATGACATGACCAATCTCAACGGAAAAACCGCCGTGATCACCGGAGGTGCCACCGGCATCGGCCGCGCCGCCGCAAAACGCTTTATCGACGAAGGAGCGTTCGTCTTCATCTTCGGTCGCCGGCAGGAGGCGCTCGACGCCGCGGTGGCCGAACTCGGCCCCAACGCCCGCGCAGTACAGGGTTCGGTCTCTGACTTAGCTGACCTCGACCGACTTTACGCGGCGGTGAAGGCGGAGCGCGGTACCCTCGATATCCTCTTCGCTAACGCGGGAACGGGCAGCGTGCTTGCACTGGGCGAGATAACCGCCGAACAGATCGACGATACCTTCGACACCAATGTCAAAGGCACAATTTTCACGGTGCAGAAGGCGCTGCCGCTGATGGGCCAAGGAGGTTCGATCATCCTGACCGGATCAAGCGCCGGCACCACGGGTGGCGCGGCATTCAGCGTTTACAGCGCGAGCAAGGCAGCCGTGCGTAACCTCGCGCGGAGCTGGGCGGAGGACCTGAAAGGCACCGGCATTCGTGTCAACGTGCTATCACCCGGTCCGACAGCAACCGAACTGGCGAAGGCAGCAGTGGGTGAGGAAGGCTTGAAGGTGTTCGCCTCAATGAACCCGCTGCAGCGCATGGCCGATCCGGCGGAGATCGGGGCCGCGGCAGCCTTTCTCGCATCGCAGGACAGCAGCTTCATGACGGCCAGCGAACTCGCCGTTGACGGCGGGCTTGCGCAGATCTGACATGCGACGTTTTGTAATCCCCCCATTTTTAACCGCTCTTTTGAGTAGAGGTTAAGCTACTTCCAGC
>CAYUGQ010000204.1:0-3516 GCA_964444305.1 uncultured Candidatus Sumerlaeota bacterium | reverse complement strand
GCCGCAAGTTCATGAGCACCAGCGTGCTGATCATCGACGAGCTCGGCTTCCAGACCTTGGATCGCAAGGACGCCCACCTACTCTTCAAGGTCATCAGCCACCGTTACGAGAAGGGAGCCACCATCATCACCAGCAACAAGAGCATCAGCCAATGGCCCGACATGCTAGCCGGCGACGAGATACTCGCCACCGCCATTCTCGACCGCCTACTGCACCACTGCCACGTGGTGAACATCGACGGCAGGAGCTACCGGCTCAGACAGATGGAAGCCCAGGCGGCCGACCGATGACAAGCCTAGAGTGCGGGAAGGTGGATGTCCCCCAACTGCGGGGAACTGGGTGTCCCTTGACACGAGGCTGGCTCACGTTTCCGCTCCCCGCCAGTAGACATACTTATTCTGAAGCGAGGGGGGTCGGACGTATACCAAACGACCCTGGACCTCGGGCCGGTTGGAGGGCCGCTAACTGCCGAGTGGACGGGGACCACGCAAGGTTGTTCGGACGGACTTGACCAGTCCGTCTTAGGAAGCTTGGGAATCTGGGGCGAAGAACCTCTCGCAGAATTGAAGAGAATGGCGGTAGTCCGCTCGTTCGAAGGCACGGCTCTAGGATTCTTCTACTTGACTCTCGAAACTACTACCAATACGTCCACAGGCGACTCTGAGGTAGGAGATGGGCAAACAATTTCCGGTCAAGACTCCGAGGCAGTGGAGTTCGACGCGCTCGTAGAGCGTTCCAAGTGGGCACGAAGTGTGCCTTACGTTCCTTAGTTATGAGTCAACTTGGACCTTACTCATCCACAGACGAGGGACGCACCTAGGTATAGGCTGTCATCCTTGACCTTGCTAATCCTGCATGATGTTCTGGGAGCGGATGCGCTCCCGAATTTCGGGGGTCCCGGAAGCCGTCGGTTCATTGGGCAACCGGTTGTTGATGACGACAAACTCGCCAATTCCAGCTAGAAAGAATGCGGCCGGACGCCACAGCCCACCGTCCACGGATACCCAAGTGACTTCTGGGATAACTATCGTGCTAGACCTGATCTCGAAGCGACCGTTGGCCGACTGTTCCAGATACACGCCCCAATTGATGTTGTCCAGAATGTCGGTAGATTCGATGTGTAAGTGAGAGGAATCATTTGCGCAGAGACCACCTCTTTTGCCCCAACCTTGCCGGTTGTTTCCTACAAGTTCGCTACGCTCTAACCTAACCACAGAGTCTTCATAGGCGTGGAGTCCACAGGAATCGTTTCGCACTAATCTGGTATCTACTATCGTCACGTTCGCTTGGCCAGATGCGTACAGTCCTGAGAATAAGTTGCCTTCTAACACACTCCCGACCACGTGGACGACGCCCCTATGTTGTACAGAAAGGCCATTGAGGCTAAATTTCACCGATATGGCCTCCAAGTCGGCTTCAGCGTCGTCCATCACTCTCACACCTGACGAGCGGTCATCTAGGCTCGTTGATGTCCGTCCCTGGACCCTGAAGTTGGACCCAACGAATCGCGAGCGCCCGGCAAGGTCAACACCTTGTCCCAGGTTGTCCATGATTAGACTGTCGCGGACCGTTGCATTGGCAGTCGAAGTCAGTGCTACGCCGCGCCCATCGTTGCCTGAGATGGTGCTGTCTACTATTGTGAGGGAGCCGTCGGAAGCAAGAACTGCGTCGCCGGCATTCCGGATGAACTCGCTTGAGTTGATTTCCACGGTGGCGGTCGACTCGATCCGTAGTCCGGCGCCTCCATTCTGTCCGAGATGCGATTCTGAGACGACCACGCGCCCCCAGCTTCGTACTAGGAGGCCATTGCCTCCACGATCCAGGCCCTTGTCGTACACGCCGCCGAGCAGTCTCACGTCTACGAACTCGGCAAGTTCGCCCCCTCTAATCACTACGATGTCGGCGACCGCCCCGTCGACGTGTTGGATGGTGACGCCCTCCAGCCTGAAGACCTCCCCCTGAGACACCCTTAAGGCGTGTCCCTCAGCGCTCGACACGATGAACGTGTAGGCAGATCCGTCGCCCACAATCCGTGTCGAAGTGTTGATTTCTATTGGTCGGTTCAGTTGGAATGTTCCTTCGGCGAGCGTAATCAATCCTCCGTGGGGGAGGCGTGCCAAGAGTTCATCGCTGGTAGTGACGACCTTGTCGAGATCAACCATTGTTTCTTCGGGATCCGAGTTCGGCATAGCCGGCTGGGTTGCAGCTTGGGGCGGTAGGGCTACCTGGCCGGTGCTAATTGAGACGACTTCCGCGCCGGGAAGGTTGCCAACGACCTCCAAGAAGAGGTCTGCCGGTCTAAGCCAGTTTTGCGTAACAGCAATCACGTCAGTTAATGCACGTCCCGTAATTACGGTCGGCACGCCTACCAGAACGCCCTCCATGGTGATTGCTGCACCTCCAGAGTTACCGGGCGCCACCTGAGCATCGGTCTTAAGCCACCGGTCCCCGGAGCTGCGGTGATCATCTCCTACGAAACCGCTTATCGTGCCCTCGGTACTAGTGATTGTCCTACCGCTGATTCCGGGGTAGCCCCAAACAACTATTCGCTGGCCCGGACGCAATTCCGACCGGTTTCCGACAGGAAGGTACGTGAACCTTTGAACACTGGGGATGGGCGTGAAGTTACTGTCGGCGACCACCTTGAGAATAGCGAGGTCAAGGTCCTTGTCAGCAGCTACAAGCTGAGCAACATAACGGAATACTGGCTCAACTGTGAAAGATGTAGAGACCCGGATGAAGGAATGCTCCGCAGGTGAGCCGTCTTCAAGGGCGATTACATGGTAGTTCGTGAGGATGTGGCCGAAAGGAGAGATGAAGGTCCCAGACCCATAGCCAGGGCCATCCGCCGGGCTGACCATCACGACAGCCGCGAGTACGATGTCCGTCAGGTCGGTCGCGGGTGCCTGAGCAGCTGCCAAACTGAATGCGGCAAGTAGCGTGATTAATAGGCTCGGGCGCCATCCGTATCTCCTTCCCTTGTTACTTGGAAGAGAGATGAGGGAGTCAGCAATGTAGGGCATAGAACGCATAATCACGGCGCGACCTCTAGACGCAACTATAGATTGTATTTGCACCATACTGTTTACCACATGTCCGCACCTTAAGGTTGAATCAACAATCCCAGGACTTAAAGCATTTTTCATAGCGCTTGTCGGGGGTAGTCGAGGAGCGAGTAGAAGCCCTGGATGTCGGCGAAGGTCACGGCGTCCAGGGCCGCTTTAGTGGCGAGACTGAGGCCGGTCAGCCTCACGGTCTCCGCTTTCTTCGAATAGGCTTTGACCTTCCAGAACATCGGCTCGATTGGGTTGAGGCCGGGCGAGTAAGCGGGCAGGTACCTGAGATCTACGCCCCGCTCGGCAGCGAGCTCCTCGACGCTGTCGCCCTTGTGCACCACGTAGTTGTCCAGCACCAGCACCTGGCCGGGCGTGAGGCAGGGCGCATGATAGGGCGCAGGTAGCCCTGGTAGATCGTCTCGTGGCTGATGCGCATGCTTTCATCATCATGGTACGAGCG
>CAYUGQ010000203.1:0-3562 GCA_964444305.1 uncultured Candidatus Sumerlaeota bacterium | reverse complement strand
TCCTTGATCATTGAGATCGCTTGGCCTATAGCGTCGTTTCCTGATGCACTCCCGGTACATACAGTAATCACGTGTCCGTGGCATCCGAGATGTAGCGCAATCTCGCCGCTTCCGGCACCGCAATACGCATTGAAGAGTAAGAATGGATCCTGATAACGGTAGCCCTTACTCGTATACACGGCTTCCGCCTTGAAAGCGCCTTCATTGTTACTCATCGAAGTCCCCTCGACCACGCCAAATCGATCCGGGTTCAACTCCTTGGTATCAAGAGACGCATCTTTTACCGCTAATAACGAGGCAACGACTCCATACTTGATCGACAAATCCAATCGTCGGTTCGTCTTGAAATCAAAATAATCCAGCGGATTGAAGTTTTTGATTTCGCACGCAATCTTCGTTGGGAGCTTCTGGGTATCAAACCGGGTTACAGACCCAGCGGCGCTCTTTCCATCCGCGATTGTCCGCCAAAATGTATCCACGTCCTGGCCATTTGGGGCCACGACTCCGATGCCAGTGATCGCAATGCGTCGTTCCGTCGAAGCCATGGCGTCAGTTCCGGCGAATCTTCCAAGGAACCAGAGCGGGTGTGGACTTGATGTAATCCCGGTAGCTGTCGCCGAACTTGCTGATTAGCGCCTTCTCTTCCATCCGGATACGAATGATCAAAGTCGGGATGAAAATGATGACCGAAAACAGCAATGCGTAATAGGAATTCAATATTAACCCGATCGCTAAGAGCTCCAGAAACATCGACAAGTAGGTGGGGTGCCGGACAAACCGAAATGGTCCATCCGTTACCAGCTTGTGCTGCTCACGGATCTCAACATGAAGGCTCCAGAATCGGCCAAGGGCGGCAATCGCGCGTTTCCGGATCATCAGGGAAAGGAGAGCGCATGCTATTCCGGCTATATACGTGATCAATACAAGGCCCTTTCCCTGTAAGATGTATTCAAGAATCGCGAACAATAACACTGCAAATCCATTCACGACGAACAGCCGAAGGGTTGCCCTCTCATAAACGTGTCCAGTTACCACATCTCGCTTTGTGCCTAGTTCCGCGCAACGCTGAAAAGTCACTGCGAGCGCCGTTATGATCGGCAGTAAAAAGAGGAGATAATTCATGATAATCTTCTAAGGCGGCGGCGCCGCGCAACGTAAAACCCCAAAATCTCTTACGTCGGGAGGAGTCGAATGCAAGCGCGGAATGCGCGCCTTGGAACGGTTGCGATGCCAACCGGCGGCGATCACCGGCCAAAAACGGGCTTCAGGACGCGAAAGTCCCTCGCTTAAAACGCTTGAGATGAACGCCGCAGGCGTTCTAACTCCTAAGGAACCAGGTCACTTCTTCCAAATGCCGTCTTCTCATTTATGATTCAGTTGCTGATTATTTCTGCCAACGCCGCGCTGTCGAGGTCGGTAGAGGTAACTCTCTCAGCTCCCGAGCAATTCCAGTGCCACCAGAAGCCTGATGCGGCATCAGCTTCCGCACTCCTCCAAAAGCCGATTTTCGACGCCTGCCTTCTCGATGCGGATCTTACCGGTGTTCGGACGATACGGGAGATCGCGCTCATCCGTTCGACAAATCCGAAAATCCTTCTATTGGTCCTCCCAACCAAGAAAGAGCGCGAGTGGGAAGAGGAGGCCATCTTGGAAGGAGCTGATTTCATTTTACCGCAACCTCTTCGTGGAAATGTCCTTCGAAAGATCCTTTTAGGTCGAATCGCACAAAAAAACGCGCCGTCCGAAGTGTCTCCTCGAACAGAGCCGCGTTCTACCCAATCGTCAGAGGCCGACCTCGCTCACCACCCCTCCCGCCCGCTTCCCGCGTTGGAAATTCTTCGAGATTTTTCCCGCATCTTCTCCTATTCGTTCAACTTAAAATCCTTCACTTACCAGTTCGCGCTCAAACTTCGCGAAATCATTAGCGTCAACCGCATCGCGATTTTTCTGGAGCAGGCGAGACTTTCTCCGTTTGGAGTCAAAATTGAAGCGCAGGACGCCCATCTGAAGTGCCTCTGCTCGGTAGGAATTGAGCCCGAACTCTTCAACTACCTGACGCTTTCGCCGAATTCAGGAATTGGCCAGGCCGTCCTGCGTTCAGGCCGCATCCTTCGTGCAAACCCAGCTCCACAGAACACCCTCTTCCCCGCCGATCCCGAAATCCAACGGGAGTTCGAGTTGCTCGGCGGACAGATAGCCATACCGATCCTGGATCGGGAACGCGCTATCGGAGTCGCCGTCCTCGGCGACCGTCTGACGGGGCAGTCCTTCTCCAACGAAGAACTTCAGCTTCTCTTCCACCTGATGGAAGAACTGGGACTCGCGATAAAGAGCACACTTCTGCACGACCAGTTTGTTTGCCACCACAAACTCATTTCCAGTGTGTTCTCTCAGATGAGCAGCGGCTGTCTGGTTGTTGATCACGATCTCAACGTCCTTCACGTCAACCCCGCTTTTCTCTCCTTTCTCAACCTGCCATCTCCGCCCATCCAGTTTTCCGTTCTCCCTACGAAGCTCGCTGGCCTGCTCTACGAGGCAGCGCATTGCGGGGCGACTCAGGAACCTTTTCTCTACCAGGAAAGCCCCACTGCTGATCGCACCTTCCGGATCTCCACAATTCCCTTTGAAGGAGAGAATGTCGCGGCGGGCGCGATGATGTTTGTTGAGGATGTCACCTTACTGGAGACCGCCCGGAAAGCCGAACTCGAAACCTCCAAGCTCCGGCTCATCGCCCTGATCGCCGAAAGGTTTTCGCACGAGATCCGAAACTCGCTCGTTCCCATCAACACATGCCGGCAACTCATCCCCGAGCGTAAAAACGACGACGCATTTCACGAGACCCTGGAGCAAACGCTGAAGCAGGAAACTCTCCGGATTTCACGGCTATCGGATCACCTCCTTTATCTCTCCAAAACGGATTTCCCTCGAACTTCCATCGAGATTTTGAATGAGCTACTGAACGACGCTTTCGCCAAAACCAAACCGCTCGTTCCTGAAAATGCCGAGTTGACCGTTCATCCCAACATCGCCTCCGTCCGTGTGTCTTGCGATCCCCAAAGCCTGAAGCATGCGTTTTTCGAAATCCTCCTCAACGGCTTCCAGGCCAATTCCGATAAACCGACTGTCACCATCGCCCCTCCCACCCCTCCCCAACATTCTCTCTTGGCAACCGTCGCCTTTGAATTCCGCGACCAAGGCACCGGCATTCCGCCCGACATCCGCTCCAAAGCGCTGGAACCATTTTTCACCACGAAAAACGTCGGAGTTGGTCTCGGACTCAGCGTCGCGCGCCAAATTATAGAAGCCCACGGCGGTCGATTGGAAATCAATCCACAAGGCCGCCTCCTGGTAACTTTGCCGGTTTCCACTTGATGCACCCTCTCTCATGCGCTCGACTCCGATCGTCCTTCGCCGCCCTTTCCAAAAAATCTACACATGAATCCCAGCTCCATCTTCCACTCCCACACATCATCTAAGGACCAAACCCGTAAAAAAACGCTCCTCGTTGTCGACGACGAGGAAGGTCCGCGGCAGTCGATCCGGATCGTTTTCCAACAGGAAT
>CAYUGQ010000202.1:0-3565 GCA_964444305.1 uncultured Candidatus Sumerlaeota bacterium | reverse complement strand
TCAAATGCCTGCCGGTAATCTTCCATCTCAATCAGGATCTCCGCCACTCGTTTAACCAGCGAATAATTCTGATTAATAGGGAAGTGAATTCGGGCAAACTCCGCCAGCGCTGCCTGCTTGTCGCCCAGCAAAAGGTGCAACTCGACAATCTCCATCCGGAGTTTGTTTGCCGCGTTCTTATTGCTCTCTACCCCGCACGCCTGATGCAGCAGGCGAACCATGGCCGTGACGACATCACCATCAAAAAAACCATGCTCCACCACATTTCTGTAAACCTGCAAAGCCTCATCATCCAACCCCAGATGTTCATACAGGCGGGCAAAATAAGCCCTCTCCGTCGGAGGGAAACTATGCATCCGCGAAGCCAGCTCATACGTGCGGATTATCGGCCGCAAATCATGCAAACCCAGCCGCACAGCGCTCTCATAAGCACCAATCGCCGCCAGCACGTTGCCTTTCAGCATGTGCAGATCACCCAGTGCAAAAAAAAGATCAGCCGATCTCGGGTAGTCGTTAATGTGCTTCTGAATCAGCGGGATCAAATCCGACACCGCATCAATATCCAGCGCATCCGCATCCGGATAATCCACCGTCAACCGGCGAAGTTGTCTAAGAAAAACAGAAAGGTGAAGCGCCTCTCGATATTCCGCTGAGTTCGGCGATGCCATAAGCGCCTTTTCAAACACCGGCCGCGATCGCGAATTAAACAGTCCACTGTTCAAATAAGCCCCTGCGAGTTCCAGCAGGAGATCAATATCCAGCGGGTTCTCGGCAAACGCGTCTTCAAGACGTTCCAGTGTGACAGGGGTAATTTCCATTTTACTCTTATTTTCTATGATAGCCCTTATCGTTCAGGCAAGACACATTTACGAAAAGAACTGGGGCAAAAGACGTTCCGCCACACGGACAATACGGCCATCTTTATCAATAAAAGCATGGGTTGTCGAGCCCGTTGCCAACACCTCACCCGCCCCCTCGCGCCTCAGCCGATACTCAAACCGGACCGACGCCCGCGTCAGACGGACAATAGAAGTTTCCACCATCAACAGGTCATCATAAAGCACCGCCTGATGAAACCTGACGCTGCATTCTGTCACCGGAAGGAAAACTCCATCTTCATCTTCCCATTGCCGGTAACTGCGCCCCAGGCTGCGTACCAACTCCGTCCGAGCCTGCTCAAACCACTCCAGGTACTCGGCGTGATAAGCATGGCCCATCCTGTCCGTATCGCCATAAGTCACACGAAATGGCCCTGCCATAAACGTAAAAATGGCCGGTGCGGAATCAGAACTGGCTGTTCTATCAGACATGCAGATGCGTAGCTGTAATACGAAAACTTATTTTATGGCCCATGATAAGCAATTCCTTATTGACCGTGCCGTAATGATCCATGCAGTTTACCACCGCAGTGGATGAAAAACCTGTTTTCAGGAAATTGTCCGCGCAAAGTGCGATCCCCATGGTTGCCGAGGCTATGGGGGATTTAATATCGCCAATCGACT
The DNA here is from genome assembly GCA_964444305.1 of uncultured Candidatus Sumerlaeota bacterium. Taxonomy (GTDB): domain Bacteria; phylum Sumerlaeota; class Sumerlaeia; order Sumerlaeales; family Sumerlaeaceae; genus JAKFFN01. The sequence goes on along the minus strand of CAYUGQ010000202.1, from coordinate 2,063 downwards.
TAGAATGAGCGGAGTGTCATGCTGAACACAGCTCGCTGGAGCACTGCACAGCTTTTGAAGAAAACCTGCCTGGCCGGCCTGCTTGGCCTGCAGATGACCGGCGTTTTGCTGGTTATGCCAAATACGGCCCGGGCGGAAATCACCGTCGAAACCCATGATCTGCTGGAGTTTAAATATCAGCAGGTGGGCGCAACCGAAGAAGAGGCCATCCGTATGGCCTGCATTCGCGCAGTCCATGCCACCATCGGTCGCGTTCTGTTCAGCGATTATTCCCTTCAGGCCGAAGACCTCTTAACGCCTTATATCGCAAAGAACTGGCAGCAGTTTGTTGCCTCATATTACGTGCTCGAGCGGCGCGCGGATCGTGCTGGATTTGGAGTCTATATCCGCGTTCAGACGTTCCCCGAAAAAGTTCATCGAGATCTGCGCGAGAAAAGATTCCTCTATAAAGCTGAGCCGAATCCCCGCTACGCCGTCTTCATCTCTGAAACCGTAAACGGTCAGGCAACGCCCATCAGCAATGCCCGCCTTTACGCAATTCAGACTCTGAAAGAAACCGGCCATCGCACGCAGGACGCCGTAACAGGCATTCCCGGATATCATATCGACCTCGTCGACAATTCCATGGTGGGGTCAGCCCGCGCTGCGGCCATTCAGGCCGGCGCTGAACATGCTTTTATCGGCAACATCACCACGCGCCGCGTCGGTGAAGAAAGCGTCCTCTTAGAAGATTTCGTGACCTACGAATCCCACCTGCAACTGGCTCTGGTTCGGGTCAACGACGGCCGCGTGTTGGGCCAGCTCGAGCGCACAGTTCGTCACAGTGGCAAAGGTGACGATGAAGCGGCCAGCGGTGTGACCGCTAAAGCCGTGCGTCAGTCGGTCACTGAGCTAGTCCAGAACAGCACCGGAGTTCGCGATCGTGAAGTCCTCGACAAAGTTAAGTTCAGCGTGATGTTTACCGATGTCACCAAAGACGAAGTCGAAACCATCGCAACGTATCTCCAAAGCACTCTGAGCTATGGCACCAAAGCATTCCTGAAGAGCTGGCATGGCAACGTGGCCATCTTAAACATTGATAGCGAACGCGACTTCTCTGCGCTGGAACGCGCCATCATTAATTATAAGCAGTTTGATCTGCGTATTACAGACCGCCAGGGAAAGCGCATAACGGTTCAAGTGCGGCATTAAACCCGGAACCTGCTGGCGCGAAAGCATCTGACCGAGACACAAATATAAAGCGGGCCTGGTAATGGAACAATCCATGATCAGGCCCCTTTTTCTTTTACCTCGAGTCGACCTTTAATCCGCAAAGCTCGCCAGCGGATAACTCACCGTAAACCGTGAGCCCTCGCCCGGGGTGCTTTCAATATGCAGGCTGCCGCCTGTGGCATCCATCAACAGGCGAACAACGCTCAAGCCAATTCCCATCCCGCCGTAAACACGCTCCAGCCGGTAATCCACCTGATAAAACTGATCAAAAATTCGTTTTAGATTTTCCGGCTGCATCCCAATTCCCGTGTCAGCCACAACAATATCCAGCCTGTCTTCTGACCGCTTAAAATGAATCGTCACCCTGCCAGCACTGGGAATAAACTTGATCGCATTATCCAACAGGTGATAATAGATGCGCTCAAGGGCGTTCGGATCGGTAATCACATCCGGAACGGCCTCATCAATAACAGGTTCCACTGTCACATCACGGCTACTCCGCCGGATTTCTACTTTTGGGATCACATTCCATAATACGGCCAACGGGTCTACCGCCTGAGGCTCGACGTTAATGATCCCGCCCGATTCCACCTCGGCAATCTCCAGGATATCATTAACCATATTTTGCAAATGTATACTATGAGTGCTCACCCGCGACAACATGTCTCGCTGGGCCTCAGTCACCGGACCTGTACGGCCTTCTTTTAACAAATGCACAAAGCCAATGATGCTCGTCAGGGGAGTGCGAAGCTCATGGCTTACAATGCTCAAAAAGTTCGTTTTCAGGCGATCCAGTTCCCGCAGACGACTGTTTGCCTGGTTCGATTCCTCCAACAGTTCCACATTCTCCA
>CAYUGQ010000201.1:0-3565 GCA_964444305.1 uncultured Candidatus Sumerlaeota bacterium | reverse complement strand
GATCGCGGTGTCGGTGCTGACGAATCAGGACCTCTCGGCGCGGCTCATGAACAGCGGCCACGTCCGGCGGCCACCGCATGAGTGCGTTGCTTATCTGCCAGTCAACGCATCGCTCCTCGCGGCAGTCGGCCTGATGGCGGCGGGATAGGATGATGCTCCCGATCTCCACGCGCCAGGATTTCCTCAGGACGGTTCATGGGTCGTGCGATGGGAGGGTCTCAACCCGATGCCGTGAGTGTCCCGCCTGGTCATCACCAACTTTTGTCCAAGAGACAAAGCTAGGAGTCATAGCCTAGGGTAGGAGCGCGGCTGCGAGCGATCACAGCCGCGCTTTCTGCGTGTGCGCCCGGCCAGGGCGCACCTGCTTCAGCGTAATCTTGCATGCAGGCGCCTGCCCCCCCGATATTCGTCGACTGGCTCGGACACCGTTCGCTTCGCTCGCGAACACCATCCTTGCGTAACACCCCAGCGGAGGAATTTGAGAGCCAATTTCAGCCAAAAATCGCGAGTCTGAGGTGAAGGGGATCGATTTGTAAGATATTAACTATAAATGGCCTCTGAGCGAGTGAGTGGAAAATCCGCCTCGCCGTTGGAGGCTTGCAAGGCGAGCGCTCTACCAACTGGGCTAAGCCGGCTTTTGGGTAAGCGACCGGCAGTCGACCCCCTTCCCAAGGACGCACCTGGGTGATAATCTCGGGGGATGGAATCTTTGGAGATGGAAGTGTGCACGGATGCGAGCAAACGGGATAGCCGGGGTCGTCGGATTTTTGCGCCGGGTGAACGTGAGCGCTTGATTGGTGCGTATCGTGAGAGCGGGTTGACGCAGAAGGCCTACTGCCGTCGCGAAGGGATCAACCTCCACACCTTCATCGGGTGGCTGAGCATCGAGCGGGCGGCGAAACGATCGGCGAAGAAGCCGAAGGAGGTGTTCCGTGAAGTCCAGCTTCGCGATGCGATCAGCTCCTCGCGAGCGCCGCTGGAAGTTCGTCTTCCCGGCGGCGAGGTGGTCCGCGGCGAGGACGCCGAGGCGGTGGCGAAGTTGGTGGTGCTCTTGCGGGGATAGGCGATGTTGGCGTTTTCCCCGACGACGCGTATCTTCCTGGCGGTTGAGCCGGTCGACATGCGAAAGCAGTTTAATGGGCTGTGGGCGGAGGCCGAAGGCAAACTGCGGGAGGATCCCTTTGGCGGGGCGCTGTTCGTGTTCACCAACCGGCGGCGCAACCTGGTGAAGGTGCTGTATTGGGACGGCCACGGAATCTGTATTTTCGCAAAACGTTTGGAGAAAGGACGCTTCAGCTGGCCGGTGGGCAGTGACCGCGAGAAGCTGGTGCTCCAACCCGATGCCGTGACGATGCTCCTGGGTGGGATCGATCTGAAGGATGGCTGCAAAAAAGCTTGGTATGAGCGATAATGGGCTTGCCGGAAGCGTATCCATTTATTGGTTACTGAGTCATGTCCGAGCTGGAAGCCGCCCAAGCGCGAATCGCCTCTTTGGAGGAGCGTCTGGCACAGATGGAAGCCTTGGTGGAGTGGTTCAAAAAGCAGCTCTACGGCTCGGGCAAGAGCGAGCGTCAGGACGCGCTCCAGAAGCAGATGCAGCTGGGCATCGAAGAGCTGCAGCAAGCTCGAGAGGAGCTGAAAAAGACCCAGCAAATCGCCTACGAACGCGCGGCGCCGAAGAAGCGATGCCTGCCGGCGGAGCGCTTCAAGCATCTGCCCGTGAAGGAGACCGTCGTGATCGAGCCGGAAGAAGTGCGGCGCGATCCAGAGCTGTTTGAACGTATCGGCGAAGAGCGCACTTTTGAGGTCGATCTGACCCCGCCTCAGGCCTTCAAGCGTGAGATCGTGCGGCCCAAGTATCGCCATGTGCTCGAGCGCAGTCGTCCGCCGGTGATCGCCCCTGCGCTCAAACGGCCCATCGAGGGCAGCTACGCCTCGGCGGGACTGCTCGCCTGGGTCCTGCTGAGCAAATACCGCGACCACCTACCGTTGTATCGGCAGGAACGCATGTTCAAGCGCTGGAAAGTCGAGCTGCCCCGCCAGACGATGGTCGATTGGGTCGCGTCAGCCTCCTCGCTCTTGGAAGTCATTTACTGGAAGATCCGCGAGGGGCTGCTCGGAGGCGGTTACCTGCAGGCCGATGAGACTCCGATTCGCTTCCTCGATCCCGATCAGAAAAAGGGTAAGGCCCAAACCGGATACTTTTGGCTGATGGGACGCCCTGGCAGCAGTGTCTTCATCCACTGGGCTCCGAGTCGCGGCCAGAAGGTCGCCGAAGAGTTGCTGGGAAGCTTCAACGGAGTCCTCCAAACCGACGGCTACGCTGGTTACAACCCCGTGCATGGCGAGGGTACGGGCGTGGTCCGGGTGGCATGCCTGGCTCATTGCCGCCGCTACTTTGCCGAAGCGATGGAGGACGACCCGATTCGGGCCGGCTTCATCCTGCGCCTGATCGGGAACCTCTACCATCTCGATAAACAGTGCGAACGCGCCGCAGTCCAGAGTCAGAAGCTGCGCGCGGTGCGCCGTCAGCAAGACTTTGGGCCGACCTTGCGACTGCTTCACAAAGCGGCCCTCCGCTTGCGCGAAACGGTGCGCCCCGCCTCCCGTCTCGGCAAAGCCTGCTCCTACTTGCTCGGACAATGGGAAGCGCTCCTGAAACTGTGTGAACATGGACAAGCACATCTGGACAATAACCTTATCGAGAATGCCGTGCGCCCGACCAAACTCGGAGTGCGTAACTGGCTCTTTATCGGCGCTCCCCACGCCGGAAAACGCTCCGCGGTGATCTATACCCTGCTCTTGTCCTGCCAACGCTTCGACCTCGATCCCCACGCCTATCTCAAGGACCTGCTCCAGCGGCTGCCCTACATGTCCAACCAGGGCGACTTTGATCCGCTCCTGCCCCACAACTGGAAACCGGGCCTACCCATGCCGGGACCCACGCGGTCATCGGAAGTGACCCAAGTGGTCACCAGTGCGGTCGCTTGATCGTCACCAGTCGGGTCCCAGTAAAGCAGCCCCACTCGTCACTACTTGTGTCCCCGTTCGTCACGAAGGGGTCATAGGTCGGTCGCATACTGATGGGGACGGGATTCCGAATCTCCTGGAGTATGCTCTCGGCAGCGATCCTCGCAGCGCAGATTCCGCGGCCACGGTCCTCGCGCCCACCGCTGGCTCCGCCACCCTCACGTACCGCCGCCGCGTCGACGCTCCCGATATCGTCTACGTCGTTGAGGCATCCAGCGACATGATTCATTGGTCACCTGGCGGCGTCTCGATCGAGGAAGTGTCCGTGATGCCCGCTGACATTCTGTTCGATCAAGTCACAGTGCGGATTCTTTCGTCCCAGGCGGCGCTCTTTCTGCGCCTCCGGATCGAACTGGCCGCAGAGTAGCTGCACGCCGCCAGGAACCCACCCAACAGAACGCTCACCATTGAATCCGCGCCCCCTCTCGCTCGTAGCGATCCGGCTGAAGCTTGAATCGCAAAATAGCGTGGCCCGAGGGTCCCATGGGTGTAGGCGTCCGGACGGGATCCCCACCGCGTGAGGCGCATGTTTGGG
>CAYUGQ010000200.1:0-3598 GCA_964444305.1 uncultured Candidatus Sumerlaeota bacterium | reverse complement strand
ATGAAAAAGCGAAGCACCTTATCAGATGCTTCGCTTTTTGGAGCCCACAGAAACCAAAATGCTGCTTGTGGCTTTGGTTGGATTATTTTGTTTTGCGGAAAAGATCCAGTTGGATTTCGTAGCTTGGTTCGGGGTGTTTGAAGAGGTATTCGCCGTTGCGGATTGATGCCAGGACGTCGGCGCGTTGGCGGACTGCTTCGAAGGGGGAGTCTGCGTTTAATACGAGAAAGTTTGCTGGTTTTCCTTCTTCGATTCCGTACTCGTCCTGGATGTTTAGGGTTTTTGCGCCGTTGTAGGTGATGAGGTCCAGACATCGGTCGAGTTCGTCGAAGGACATGGTGTGGGCCAGGTGAATGCCGTGGTCGAGGATGTTCATCATGTTTCCGTTTCCTACTGGATACCAGGGGTCATTGATGGAGTCCTGACCAAAGCAGACGTTGATGCCCATATCCCACATTTCTTTTACGCGGGTCAGGCCGCGGCGCTTGGGGTAGGTGTCTTGCCGGCCTTGCAGGTAGAGGTTTTCCGTGGGGTTGGCGATGAAGTTCATTCCGGATTTTTTGAATAGTCCGAGCATGCGGAAAGCGTATGCATTGTCGGCGGAGCCAAAGGAACAGGTATGACTGGCTGTGGACCGGGTGCCGATATCTTCTGTCATGACCAGGGCGTTCAGAAGTTCGACGTGGCGGCTCATGGGGTCGTCTGTTTCGTCGCAATGCACGTCGATCAGTTTGCCGTATTTTTCTGCCAGCTCAACTGTGCGATGAACGGACTTTTCGCCAAATTCGCGGGCCCACTCAAAGTGCGGGATTCCGCCTACGCAGTCCGCGCCCATCTTGAGTGCTTCTTCGATCATCTCGTCGCCGCCTTTATAGGCAAACATTCCTTCTTGAGGAAATGCGACGATCTGAATTGTGACGTTGTCTTTGAGCTGTTCGCGGATTTCCAGCATTGCTCGGAGGCCTGTCAACTTGGGGTCGTCCACGTCGATGTGGGTCCGAATATATTGGACGCCTTTTGAAACTTCTTCCTCGATACCTTTCAGGGCACGTTCCCTGGCGTCTTCCAGGGTTTGGGTTTTCTTTACTTCGTGCCACCGTTCAATGCCTTCGAAGAGTGTACCGGTGGCATTTTTGGCGGCTTCTCCGCCGCCGGTATAAACGTAGTCGAGATGCAGGTGAGGGTCTACATAGGGCGGAACTACCAGGCGTCCACCTAAATCAATTTCTTCGTCTGCCTTGGGTAAATCGGTGCCGATTTGTTTGATGACGCCTTTGTCTACGAGGATTTCGCTGGTCTTATCGTGCTGTCTGTAAATCCGGGCATTCGTAAACTTTTTCATGTTTATCTTCCTTTATGTGTTTTTGTTTATGATGGGTTGACTGGTAAAGCGGGGTGGATCGCAGGGTGCGTCTGGATAGAAATGATATGATGGCGGACAGGATAAAGCAGATGAGGGATACATAAACGATCCGCCTGACGCCTGAATCGGGGAAGTGCATTACGAGGAGGCCGCCGAGCCAGGTGGCGACCATTATTGAGAGGTTGAATACACTGGATTGCACGGAGGTGGCCACGTCTTTGGCTTCCTCGACCTGCTTTGCGACGGCGGTCTGAAACATTGTGACGAGGGGTCCGAATGCCAGGCCCCAGAGAAAGAATGCGAAGTGGGATATCCCGAAGGCTCCTTTAAAAACCAGGAGCATTACCATCGAAAGGCCGCCTATGGCCAGCATGGATACGATTAGGGGGCGCAGGTAAGCATCGATGAATTTCGCGGAAGCGATTACTGAGATTACTGAACCTATTCCGAAAATCAAAAGGGCAACGCCGATGCCGCCCCTGAAACTGATCAGCTCCACGAGAAGCGTAATATATGTATAAAGTCCATAGTGGGCCGCCACGGACAGGAAGGTGAGTAACAAAACGATCCACACGGAGGGCATTTTCAGCACTGCCATTGGCGAGTTGGTTTTGCTTAGCTTTTCTCCTTTTACTGCAGGGAGAAAGAAATGGGACAATACTGCGATAATGGCGACGAGAATTCCCAGAACGATGAAGGTAGTTCGCCAGCCGAAGGTGAGGCCTATGGTTGTCATGACGGGCAAACCGATACTGATTCCCAGGGTATTGCCGGACATAATTACGGTAATGGCTTTACCGTGTAAGTGTGGGGGAACCAGGCGGGTGCCGTATGCGGCGATCATGGGCCACATTACTCCGGCGCAAACACCGCCGATGATGCGGCAGGTTACTATGATGGCATAAGAGGAAGACAAACCTACCACGATATTGGATATGGCGAATCCGACCAGCAGGATCATGAGGAGGAGTTTTCTATTAAGGGCGAGGGTGGCGCTGACGAGGGGGATTGCGGCAACGGCTGACGCCAATGCGTAAACGCCGACCAGAAAGCCGACCTGTCTTTCCTCAATCCCCAGGCCGGCTGTCATCTGAGGCAAAATGCCTGACGGAACAAGCTCTGATAATATACCGACAAATGTTACGCTGGCCATTAACCCAAAAACGAACCAAGATAAGGTCTGCTTCCCATCAGATGAAGACACAGTGGACACGCAAATCTCCGAAACGACATTATTGAGGTTCAGCTTTGAAACTGGCGCAGGTTAACATGAGTGCGGCCAAGGCGTCGCTTGCTGACTTGCAGCCAATCAATACTGAATCTGTGATGTCAGGGAGAGCAAAATATGTGACAAGACCAGCTTTTAGAAAGAAAGGCCTGACATTTCACGGATATTTCACTGGGCGGCTTGATATCTCGATAAACTGTGTTTGAGAATTAAAATGGGCATGAGGTTCGCTTGTCGAGGCGGCGGTGGTAGTTTGAGTTTTGACTACAGGCCGATTAGGTCACGTCGTGGTTATATTAACCAAGGATAAATTATATCAATGCTTAAGATTGCTATTATTATCGGGAGTACGCGGCCGGGCCGTGTTGGTGAGTCTGTTGCGCGGTGGGTTTATGATGCGGCGCAAAAGCGCGGTGATGCGGAATATGAACTTGTGGACATTCAAGAGTTTAACTTGCCGCTTCTGGATGAGCCGGTGCCGCCTTCTCAGGGTCAATACTCTAAGGAGCATACGAAGCGGTGGGCGGATAAAATAGCGTCTTTTGACGGCTATGTATTTGTCACGCCGGAATATAACCATAGCCCCTCAGGCGCTTTGAAGAATGCTATCGATTTCCTCTATGCTGAGTGGAACAATAAAGCGGCGGGTTTTGTGGGATATGGCAGTGTGGGCGGATCGCGGGCGGTGGAACATCTCCGGCTTATTATGGCAGAAGTCCAAGTCGCGACTGTGCGAAATCAGGCGTTGCTCTACCTGCACGACGATTTTGAAAACTATAGTGTTTTCAAACCGCGTGAGTTCCAAGAGCAAACGCTGAGTCCTATGTTTGACCAGGTAGTCGCCTGGGCAGGCGCCCTTCGCAGTTTGCGGTCAAAGTAAATTTGATTAGCTGGTCAGTTTAATGCTGCGTTTTTAATGGGTGTTATTTTGTGACTGGCTTTTTATTAATATAAGGTGCTTCGCCGGCGAAGCTGTTGTGCTTCGTTTGTGCTTCTGGTGCTGCTCT
>CAYUGQ010000199.1:0-3600 GCA_964444305.1 uncultured Candidatus Sumerlaeota bacterium | reverse complement strand
GCATGATGGTTGCGAGGACCGTAAAGAGGATCAGCCCGAGTGCAGAGAGGGTGACGAAAATCCCGAGGGCAAGCGCGGCGCCCAGAACGGCCTGATAGATCGAACCGGCAATCAGCACGAGCCGCGCCTGCGGCACGCCGCGGGCAGCCATGGCCCCGGCGATCGGGTCGAGCTTTCCGAAATGCTGCAGGCCGCCGATGACGAAGAGCCCGCCCATCAGGATGCGGGCGACGATCAGGGTGAAGGTGGCAATGTCTTCCGGCATCAACTGTGCATTGAAGCATAAAGTGAAATGCAACATTCCGTCGTCCCTAATGTTTAGACGATAGCCTGAACCATAAATTGGGACTATGTGAAGCATTTCGTGGCTACAGCCCCTCATATTGAACGATATGTTGAATCGCCCTTCAGGTCGGGCATAGAATCCTGGGAACTCTGCGCATCCGGATGAGACCAACCAATGCCGCCCCCGATTCGCCCCTAGGCGACTGGTTCGGCCTCAGATGGCTGTAGCTAACCCTCTTCCTCTTCCTCGACATCGTCACCCTGGTGCCTTTCGTCTTCGCAGCGCAGGGTTTTCGTGTACTGCTACGGGCTCTGGCAGAAGGCATTGGAGGCTTCCTCCAACAAGCCATGCAGGCTCTCAATGAACCAGTATCCGGACGAGGACCACGTGTTTCCCATAGAAATTCCGGAGTGCCTACCTGGCTCAGGTTTTGAGATGCCAAACGTGTCCCACTAGCTTACCGGTACATATATCTGTATAGTGATGGGATGAGGCAGCGACAGTTCACCATGAAGATCGAGGACGGGCTCTTGGCAGCGACCAAAAGGTACGCCCTCGAACACGGCCTGACGGTCAGTGATGTCGTTCGCGACCATCTATCGGCACTTACAGGCTGGACGGCAGGTGGCAATGGAGAAGGACTGCAGGAGGGTGCCGTGATTGAGGTTCTGAATCGATACTCCGCGAAGGAGCTGAGCCGCGGCGAAGCTATGTCGCAGATCGGGTTGCGACAAGACGAAACCCAACGGTTTGCTCAGCTGATGAATGAGAACGGCATTACCTGGCCCTCGCCAGACGGGACCCTAACAAGAAATGGCGTCGCAGCGCTGTTGGAAGCCCTGGACGAGGAAGAATAATGCGCCAAACCAGGCTGATACTGCCCGACGCAAGTCCGCTTTTCTCGCTGGCCGGGATCGACAGGCTCGACCTCCTCCTGCTGCCTAAGCTGCCGGTCGTACTGACCGACTACATCGAGTGGGAAGCAACGCGGAATCGCGGCGCGACCGCTCTCCGGATCGAGAAATGGATCGCCGGCAATCGCCCGTTGGTCACCGTCGTCGAGACAGAGACCGGCAAGGACCGCATCCGGAAGGATCGCGCCGGCATACCCGACCGTCGCAAGAACATGGGTGAGATAACGGTCTTCGAGGCGCTTTCGAACGAGTACGTCGGTGAAGGACCGTACTTGTTCCTGTTCGAGGACGAGAAAATGTTGAGGCAGATCGACCCCACATTTGCGGGCGCCTATCCCGTCCATCTGCTGACTACCTTCGCTTTTCTCGTCGGGCTAGAGCGCAAGGGTCTCATTCCTGACGCCGACGCAGTTTTCGACGATATTCGTGGTCGTTCCCCCGCAATTTCTGAGGAAGAGAAGCGGATGCGGCGACCCGGGGTCCGAAAGACCATGTACGATCGGCCTCACAGGGATGCCGATGGAGAGGACACCGCCTGGGCGCCAAAGGTAGCTGGGATGTAGTAACGGGGCGTATCCTCTGCCCCGCCCGCCTTTGACATAGCGGAACGAGAATTTGGAACATCCCGACGACCAGGATATCTGGGACCATTTCGATGCGGATGCCGACAGATGGTGGTCGTCGGTCGTAATGTGGCGCCCGCGACTGCTGTCGGACGAGGACATGCGCATCCATTTCCATGACCTAGATGGTCGATGGAGCCGGCAAACTGCCGAGCAGATGATCCGGACGGGCGCTCGCGGCCTCGATCTGAACACCAACTGGGCTCTTGCGGAGCAAGGCTGGTCATGTCCGGTATGCCGCCGCTCCAAAGTTGACCTGTTTCGCGTCTCTGCGAATGGCGTGTTGCTGGCAAAGCTCGACGTGCATCACGACCACTTGGTGGATGCGATCTGGTCACGCTCGTTCGAACTGTTCGGAAAAGACTGGATTGAACAGGCGCCGCCGGGAAGCGGGATGCGGCTGGACACGATCGAGGTCCTGATCCGCCGTTTCCGTCCTACATTGGTCTGCAGCGATTGCAACGCAGCTGACGGGGCCGCTAAGAATGGCATCCATGGGATAGACCGGCGTTTTTCCTTCGCCCCGGACGAGATCGCCGCCTTTTCGAGAGTCACGCCGGGCAGCACCCACGAGGTGGATGTCGAAAAAGCCACTGAGATATGGAGCACGCAGAAGGAAAACTTCGAGGCCAGGCTGGAGCTTATCGATCGACTAATACGGCTCGTGCATGACGGTCATCTAATGGAAAGCTGGTCAATGGGGACCTTCCACCTGCGCGATGATCGTCTGAACCCGTCGGATGCGTTGTGGGCAGCGTTTTGTCGCCAGTACGAGAATGACGACAGGAGACAAGTGCTCCAGAACTTGCGAGAGGAGTTTCTATCACGCTCGGTCAGCAAGGATACGCCGAACTTAGCGAAGAAATCGCGGCGTTTGGCGATTGCGATTTCTGACGAAGAGTACGCTGCCTATGTGGACCCTGTTTCCCAACGAAGGTGGATAGAAACCCCAGAGTCCTGGACATGTGCTTGCTGCAAGCGAAGTAAGCGCGAGATCGTCAGGAAGAGCAAGTCCGGGAAGTGGAGTGGCGGCATCCGAGTGGCAGCTGATTATGAACTCGAAACTGATGAGATTGAGATACAAAACAGGCGGGCCTTGTTCCCGAATTTGGCCAATCGAGCTTTTCTCAGAAGGGTAGAAGAGACGGTCCTATGTAGCGATTGTGCGAACGTTCCGGTGCATTTGGGGCACCGCTTTCCGGACATCGGTGAATCCCATTTGAACCTGGTCGATATCCAGGATCTCCTACTCTCGGTGACCGCCCATGGCCCACACGAAATCGACTGGGATCGGGGGTACGCGCGGGCAATGACAAATCAACCGCTAGTGCCGGCCCGTCGCGCCATGGACGCGCTAAGGGAACGAGCGGGAGTCTTCCAGCACTGGATGGCTGAACGCCGTCGCTATCGGATGTCTGAAGCTTCAATTCGCGAGCGCATTCACGAGGAACTCCAGTACCGACACGGTGTGACAGATACAGCTTGGCAGCATCGATTGACTGAGTGGCTGTTACACCACCACGTGGGCCGCTATTAGTGCGTCGAGATCGATCGGACCGACGAAGCCGACTCGATCTCCACCGCAACCCCGACGCAAGCAGGGCGCTCACATCGGGGTTTATGGTTCAACTTGATGCAGTTTATGCTTCAATTTCCACGTTATGCTTCAAAGCACATCAACTGGCTTCCAGAAAGCTTTCCGCGGTCGTCAAATCCACCGACACGAGCTGGCTCACCCCGCGCTCGGGCATGGTGACGCCGAACAGGCGGTCCATGC
>CAYUGQ010000198.1:0-3604 GCA_964444305.1 uncultured Candidatus Sumerlaeota bacterium | reverse complement strand
CCGTCACCGCCACCGACGAGCGGATTGACGTGCTGGCGAAGGAAAAGATCGTGCTGCAGGCCGGCGAGACCAGGGTGACGCTGGAGGGCGGGGATATCACCTTTGAGTGCCCGGGGAATTTCGTGGTGAAGGGGGCGCAGGGGCCGTTCAAGGGAGGCGCCAATAATGCGGCAGGGCCCACACAACTACCGATCCAACTGGCTCCGAAGATGAAGTACCGGGGGAAGCTGCGGCTCGTTAACACCAACGGCAGACCAAGACCCGATAGCTACTACAAAATCGTGACCAAAAACGGCGATGTGCTCGCTGAAGGTGTCACCGACTCCACGGGCCGCAGCATTACCGTCGCGACAGAGGAGCTCATCCCAGTCACCGCCTATCTGGGCCAAGGCGGCTGGTCCATTGAAGAGAACATTCGAGATGCGAGCGAAGACTGTGGCTGTTGAGCCGGCGGCGCGGCGGTCAAGATTCTGACATTGCGAGATCGACGTAGATGACTACACATAATGCAGGCGCGAACAAAGGAACCACGGACCTCAGATTCTCACGTCTCTTGGCACGCCGGTGGAGGGACTCGGATATCGCTTGAGCGATAGCCAAGGAAATACATGGGCCGGATCGACCGGCAAGGGCGGTCGGGGGTCACCATCGTGGAAGCCGAACTGGATCCAGCATCACCTGCATCGACGACCTGGAACCTTGACGGTGAAGCGCACGTCCAGCATCGAAATGCAACGCGACGATGGTTCGTGGAAGACCATCGGCAGTTTCTGGCATGGTGGCGGCTTGCACAGACAGGTCAATGTGATCGCAGGCACCATCGCTATGCCGTTCCAGATGGCTGCAGTCTAGGCCGCTGGAGAAGGAACTCACGATGACCCAACTAGATGTCGCCGCGCAGGCGCCCGTCAACGTCGAGACCGACGACGACGGGGTGGTGATGAATGTCTGCCAGTTCGACAAGGAGTTCTACGCCAAGACGGCCTTGCGCATGCACAATCCAGGCGTAGCGAATGCGAACATTCTTCCCTACCTCATAGTGAAGTCAAACGCCGACGCTGCGGACAATTGGGTCGTGCGCGCCACGGACAGGACCGACGCCCGCGGAACGCCCATTCTTATAATGGTCGATGGCCCAGGTCGTTATCGGGTTTACATCAAGGAGCCCTCAGAGACCTACGATGTTGGCGCAGCGTTCGAGGTTCCCGATCACGCCCTTGCCGATGGCACCAATAGCGGCTGTGAGGTTCAGCCGCTACTGCAACTGGAAGTAAACGCGGTCGCGGATTGCTCTTTGTCCGGACGGAAGACGCATCCCAACGGGCTAGGCCGCCTCCGCGGAAACGGAAGCGACCAAATTCCGATCGATGGGACGGCGCAGAACTTCGAATTGAACCACACCACTCCTGTTATCGCCGACGCACTCGACTTCGGTGATCAGCTGATCACGCATCAGCTCTGGGCAGATGCATCGCGGACCTACGGCATCAATCATCCACGTGTGGAGAGCAGCCCGTTCCAGACTGCGCTGCGGTTGATATACAGCGAGGCACTGACAGCTGGAACAGGTGCTGGAGACGATGCACATGACCGAACTCTCACATCGGGCGGCATCGAGATCCGATTCGATCATCAAGCCACTACAGGAGCTCGCCGGCGCCTGTCCTTTCTCGCAAACAATGGGCAACGCGACAATCGAATGACGCCGGATGAGACGCTGCGTCGAACCCATCCAGCGACGATGGAATACCTGTTGCAGATGACGGATGATCTTGACATCACCTACGCCCGAAGTACCGGCGCATGGAGACCACATGTTGGGTCCACGCGGCATCGCTATGCGTCAGCTATTGACTTGACGCATTTGCGCACCACGACACGGGCGACTGATGGAAGCCTGGAACAAGTTGACATCCATTCCCATCGAATAACATCCCCTAACTCCAGGCCGTTGCGCACCGGGCCACACGAAGCCGCCGCGCACACCCGTATGCGAGAATTTTCCCACCGCGTACATGTCTACCTTGCTCGAGGACGGCAGGACGGGCGACTTGGGTGGCTGGGAGGACCCTGGCTTCTCACGTACGCGCAGCTCGGCCTGGAAGGTCCTATTAACAATCAAGGGCAGCGGGTCCCGAACGGCACCGCTTTTGCAACGAACGACGCGCATATCCACGATGTACATATCAGCGTAGGGACCGACCAGCCGTGATCAGGCGCATGCAGGAGAAAATTTAATGAGGGCTTTCCGAACCATTGCCATGGGTGTTGCGGCACCACTCACGGCAATTGCTTGCTCCGCATCCACCCAGATGTTGATGCTAAGCAATGACGGAGAATTCATTGAGTATGCCGGGACGTCAACTTTGAGCGGGGCTTATTTTACAGACCCCGGCGATATCGAAATTAACGATTTCGTATGCTTTCTTCCAGATGGTTCCAGTCAAAAACTTCTTCCACAAGATTCTGCGTTGAATCCGATTCATTGGATGTGCTTCTCCAACAGTGCAGAAGCTCGAGGTTTGTTGGGCCTCCAGAACCATCAGCTTTCTGATCCGGAATGTTTCCGGGGATCAGCGACCGTCACAATAGGAAACTATCGGCGCTATATCGCGGAGAGCGAAGGAATTAGCCTCTTCGAACTTATTGATGTGCATCAACAGGGCGCCGCTTCTGCCGTCCCGTGCGACGTGGTTCGTTCGCCTTGACCTGCCTTCTCCGGTCCACCAGACGCTCTTCGCCTTGGCGGAAGAGACGCAACGTGCGCGGGGTCGAGTGATGAAGCCAGGTGTCGGTCATTTCATGGCGAGGGCTGTGCTGCTTGGCATCATCATTTCGGCTGGTGCCAGCGCACGCGACCGCGCGCCGTCCGGATTGAGCGTCGCCTCCCCAACGCTGGAAGTTGACTTCCCGGCGGAGGGTTCGCTGCTTCAGTTCTTTCGTGTTCCGCAGGAGGGGCAAGAAGAGTTGAACATCGACGTATTCCTGACCTATCGGACAACCGGCCAGGTCCGCACTTCTTACTTGGAGACGCTCGGTCCACAGGGCGGCACGGCGGAAATCGCGACGGCTTTTGCGCTGGACGCCGATGGGGATCAGATCCCCGAGCTGTTCATGGTTGCTAAGTGGCCAATCCGGCACTCGGGGCTCCGGACCGAGGGGACCTACTACCGGGTCTTTGCTTATCGCAGGCTGGTCTCCATCGGCGGCGATTTGGGCTTCGAGCGTGCGCGTGACATCGAGGAACACCTGGGATCCGGCTTCGACGGCGTGCGGGAGGGCGAGCGAGTTTCGTTTCCTTACAAGGACTACGAGTCCATCCGGGCTGCGATGAGCCGCTGAGCACGATGGTTGTGGTTGTTGGAGGATGTCGACGCTGTTAGGGCGCAGGGCCCGGTGTCACGTCGGCTGGACGCGGACATCAGGACCATGAGGCTGTCCCGCCGGCTGGTGCGCCGGCCCGACCGACAGACGGAGGACCCGATGGTCGACAGGAAGAAGAACAAGAACGTGGATGCCGATCGGGAGGAGATCGAGGCCGACCGCCAAAAGGACACGAGCCAATGGGCCCGGGCTTTTGGCGTTTCCTCGGACGACCTGCGCG
>CAYUGQ010000197.1:0-3643 GCA_964444305.1 uncultured Candidatus Sumerlaeota bacterium | reverse complement strand
CGCGAGCGATTTCGCCATAATCCAGGCCAAGCACTTCGCGAGCGAGGTCGATCCCCGGGAGGGTTGTCGTGGTACTCATCTGTTCTCCAAGTTTATCATGCAATTGCATGATAGCTAGAACCTCGTGCAATTGCAAGGGTTCAGCGCCGTGCCTCAGGTCAGGAATGGAACCCCGCGCGATGGGCGGACTGATAGAGGAGTGTGAATCGGGCGTCCGGATCGGCGTCCAACGCCCTCACCCCTGCGCTCCCTGCTGTGCGCGTCGCCTGTCCCCATATCCCGAGGACCTCCGCATCCGCTGCCGCCAGTTCCTCGATTTCGCTACTGTCGAGCATGATCTGAATGCGGAGGATCATGCTGCCTCCGACACATCAAAGACCTGGGGCCCTCCGTGCACCCAAATCTTGGGCTCCGAAAGAACGCGGCGCAGGGAGGGGTTGCCAGCCGACAATCGCTGATGGGCTACTCGTACATCGTACTCGACAACGTCCAGCGTCCGCAGATCAGGAACTCCGCTTCAGTCAGAAGTCGTCGGAGTGGCTTGGCAGCCTTGTCTTCCTCGACCATCAAGAACATATCCATGTCGCTCTCGGGTAGCGTATCACCCCGAGCGGCTGATCCATCGGCTGCATCACGATTTCGGTCTTGACGCGTCCGCGAAGCGCTGCCTAGAGGAAGGTGGCTGTAAGGATTCTCGGAGACCCTGCACTAGTATGTACAGGATCCCGCATGACGCGGGGCACGACTTGACGAGGAGCGATGCGCAAGAGCGAGCAACGAAGGATCTTCGACGGATGGACCCAGGCCCACAGAGGCCTGTTGCTAAAGATCGTACGTATGTACGCCTTCACGCCCGAAGACCAGGATGACCTGTTCCAGGAGATCGCCCTGCAACTCTGGCAATCCGTTGCGAAGCGCCGCGGCGAATCGGCCGAGTCCACCTGGATCTACCGAGTCGCGCTTTACACCGCGTTCCGCTGGCTTCGGAAGGAGCGGCGGCACCGAACGGATCACCTCTCGCTCGACGAGGTGGAGCCGGCGCTCCGCGCGATCCCTGAGCACCACGATGATCGCCTGGACTGGCTGTACGGCCGGATCGCCGAGCTGCACGAGGCCGATCGCTCGCTGATGCTTCTCCTGCTGGAGGGCTTCGGATATCGGGAGATGGCGGAGATCCTCGGCATCTCGGAGAGCAACGTCGGGGTGAAGATCAGCCGCATCAAACGTCGTTTCGCCATACTCGCAACAGAAGGTGTCGAACCATGAACTTTGAGCAGATGAAGGTGATCTGGGACGCCCAGGACCAGAAGCCGCTGTACGCCGTGGACCAGGCCGCGCTGCACGCCAGCATCCGCCGCGGATCCCGCAAGTTCCGCAACCTGATCGTGTTCAGCCGCGTCTCCATCGTGGCGACCTGGGTCGCGCTCGCGGCCCTCTACCTGGTCGCCCCGCTGGTGGACGGAGAGCACCTCCACAGGTTCGCGTCCGCCGCGATCCTCCTCGCGCTTGCGGCAGGGCAGGTGGTCGCAATCGCGCGTGGCAGGCAGGGAGAGGCGGAGTTCGATGACTCGGTCCGGGGCGACCTGGATCGGGCGATCTGGCGCATTGACCACGACATCGCCTGGGCTCGCTCGCTGCGGCGCGGGTATGTGCCGCTCTTCCTGGTCGCGATCTCGATCGATCTCGCCTTCCGCCTCAGCCCCGGTATCGCCCTGATCTGGGCGGGCACGGTCGCGCTGGTCGTGGGCGCATCCTGGGCGCTCGACTGGGAGATCCGGTCCGTTTACCTCCCCAGGAAGCGCCGGTACGAGACGATCCGTGAAAAGCTAGTCAGCTCCGAGCAGTAGAGAGGCATTCCCCCCTTAAATGATAGGTTCGACCATGCGGACATGTACCTTGCTGGCTGCCCTGACGATGTTGATTACGCAACCAATTCTGGCAGCCGCGAGCAGCCCAGCCGATGGCGCTACCGACCTCGGTCAGGCGGCTCCACCGGAACGCAATACTCACGTGGGGGATTCGATCGAGGCGCTAATCGGGCACTGGAGCGGCGGACTCGAGCAGGGCGGCGTGGTGGTCCTGCGGCTCGGCATCGAGGTCGCGCGATCGGCCTCGGGTGCGGTGACGGCCACCCTCAGCAGCCCTGACCAGGGTACCACGGACATCCCCATCACCACGATTGCGGTGCGCAGCGACTCCGTCCGCCTCGAGGTCGCCAGCCTGGGCGGTGTGTTCAGAGGCGAGCTGAACCCAGAGCGTACTGTGATGACCGGCGTCTGGACGCAGGGCGCGACCTCCCTCGACATGGCGTTGACTCGGACCACGGGGGCGGTCTCCTTTGCGAGGCCGCAGGATCCCGTCCCTCCGTTCCCCTACCGCGGGTACGACGTCGCCTACCTTAACCGCGCGGACGGCACTCGGCTGGCGGGGACGCTTACGCTGCCCGAAGGTGACGGGCCGTTCCCGGCCGTGCTCCTGCTCTCAGGGTCCGGACCGCAGGACCGCAACGGCATGCTGATGGGGCACCGCCCCTTCCTGGTGCTCTCCGATCATCTGACGCGCCGCGGCGTCGCCGTGCTCCGCATGGACGACCGTGGGGTCGGCGGATCGAGCGGAGACTTCATGAACGCGACTCTCCCCGACCGAGTCGCGGATGCCGAGGCTGGCGTGGCCTTTCTACGGACGCACCCCGATGTCGATTCGTTGCGCGTCGGGTTAGTCGGGTACTCCGAGGGCGGGTGGGTCGCCCAGGAGTTGGCTGCTCATTCGGAGGCGGTGGGCTTCGTGGTGATGCTTGCGGCTCCGGCCGTGTCGCCCCTCGAATTGCTAATGGCTCAGGCCAGGGGCATGCTTCAGGGCACGGGCGAACCGTTGGTCGAGGAGCAGCTCGCGCTCACCCGAAGGACCTTCGAGTTGATCCACGCGGAGCCAGACGACGATCGCGCCCGTGCCGCCGTTCGGTCGGCCAGGCGCGAGTGGCGCGAGACGCTCCCTTCGGATGCCGCTGCGACCTTTCGTGCGCGCGCTGGTAGTGAGACGTACCAGGCCGAGATGGAGCAGACGCTGCGGATTCAGATGACTCCGTGGTTCCGCGGACTCCTCGCTCACGAACCGGTATCTCTCGAGTCTGTGTGGGTGCCAGTGCTGGCGCTGTTCGGGGAGCGAGACCTCCAGGTGCCTCCGGCGCAGAGCGCACCCCGAATGCGCCAGGCATGGGAAGGGCACCCCGACGCCACGGTCCACGTACTGCCGGAGCTCAATCATTTCTTCCAGCATGCCCGAACGGGGTTGCCGAGCGAGTACGCACAGATCGAGGAAACCTTCGCGCCGCAAGCGCTGGAGATGATCGGTACTTGGATCAATGACCGATTCGGTCGTGGAACCCAATAAGGATCCTTGTCTACCGGACTGAATAGCACGGGGTAGCTCGAGAACCGACAATCCGTGGATGAGGTACCTGTTCGGTGACCGGCTGAAACCGACGCGAATCCATACGCTTGGTGACCTATTGGTGACTTTTGCAGGATTGCCCCTACCAGACACAAAGAGGCCCAGAAAGCTAAGTGCTTGCCGGGCCTCTCTTTACATGCAGTCGGGACGGCCGGATTCGAACCGGCGACCCCCTGAACCCCATTCAGGTGCG
>CAYUGQ010000196.1:0-3691 GCA_964444305.1 uncultured Candidatus Sumerlaeota bacterium | reverse complement strand
CCCTCGCCCACGTCGCGGTTGACCGCACCGATGGAGATGGGGGCCTCGGCGCCCACCCGCATCTCGACGCTCCAGGGCAGGGGTTCACCGCTCGGGGTTCCGTCGGCCTGGATGACGAACTGGGCGTGAAGCGGCGGCGGGCTCTGCATGAGTTCGCCGTCGGCGACGAACACCCCGGCCGGTCGGCCGTTGCCGTCCCAGTAGTCGCCGTTGATGGCGGCGACGCAATCGTGGCGAGAACACATCGAGGTGACCGTCTCGCGCCGGCCCGATACCTCATCGCGGGCGGCCACCACCCGCAGGCGGTGAGCCGCGTCGGGCCGAATGCGGGCGACGTGGGCGCGGGCCAGCGGTGCGGAGCGTTGGTACTCGACCTGTTCGACGCCCAACGAGATCTGACTGCGCCGCCGCTCGACGAATCGCTCGTCGGGGGTGACCGGATCGGCATAGCTCGCCCTCGGCGCCTCTTGGGCCCCGGCGCCCATGGGCTGGACGGCCAGCACCATCGCCAGGGCCGCGCCCAGCCATCGCAACGTTCTCATCAAGAGCTCAACCGCCCGGTTCGACCGTCTCGAGCGGGGCCGTGGGCTCGTAGCTCTGATTGTCGGGAACGGTGTTGGCGACGGTGCCTTCGGGACCGGAAGCCTCCGCACCCGGGTTGAAGCGCCCGAAACCCCGAGCGCGGAACTCCGCCGCCGATTGTTCGTCGTTGGTGGGTGAGGTGGTGGACGAGTCGGGGGTGGTGGAGCTGGGCGAGGCGTCGTCGTCGCCGGTGCATGCGCCGAGCGTGCCCAGCGCCAAGGTGGCGCCCACAACGAGGCGGGCCAGCTTGGTTTGGAGTGGTTGAGGAGTAGCCATGGGGGACCTTCGGGCTAGCGAGCCGCAGGGGCTCGACCGACAGCGGTGCCAGGTGGTGGCGCTGCGACTTTAGACAAGCCGCTCATAAACAGCAGAGCGGGCCGGAGCTTTACGCCCCGGCCCGCTCATCTACTACTGGTTGTGATCAGATCGGAACCTGATCACTCCTTGATCGTCAGATCAGGGGTTGAGGGCAGCGTTGGCTGCATTCAGGGTCGCGGTACTGATGGCAGCACCGAGACCGATGGCGATCACCGGTCCGACGAGCGGGGAAGCACCGACTGCGCCGATGAAGATTCCCGCAGCAGGATGCAGCGAGGTCCGCGGGGTCAGGACGAGGAAGCTCTCGCTCCAACCCACCAACGGCGACACAGCCAGGGCGTCGGCGTAGTCGTCACCACGGGCCAGGAAGATCGTGGCCGAGGGGATGTACGGCGTAGCCGGAATGCCGGTAGCCACGTTGCTCCAGCCGAGACCGTAGTCGTAGGCCTCGTTGGTCGACGGAGTGGCCTGGGCGAGGGTCCCGTACTGTGCCCAACCGTTGAGCACGGCGTTGGTGATGTACCGGTCCGGACCGGAGATCCGGATGGTCTTGACACCCAGGGCCTGGATGGCCTGCTCGGCGGCAGTAGAGACAGCAGCGGTACCACCGACGATCACAGCCTGCTCGATGTCGAGGTTCCGCATGGTGTCAGCAGCCGAAGCCGACAGGGCACCACCGGTGGTGAGCACCAGCGGGAAGCCGATGTCGTTGCCGTTGCCGTGGGCGTAAGGAGCAGCCGACAGGGCGTCGGCGAACACCTCACCGCTGGCCACCAGGACGGTGCGCTTGCTGGTTTCACCAAGCTCGGACTGGTAGCGGAGGCGGTTGTTGTAGCCGGGGACACCGAGCAGCGCGTTCTGACCGGCCTGCACGACAGCCTTGTTGGTCAGGTAGCGGTTCGGACCCGAGTAACGCTGGGTGATCACGTTCTGGGTGGTGTCGCTGATGTCGCCACCGCACTCGGCGCGAGGCAGGGACTCCACGTGGCTCTGAACCGAAGCGGTGATGGCAGCGGTACCACCGACGATGTAGACGGTACGCACACCGAGCTCACGGATGGCCTGGATGGTGTGCGGCGACAGCTGATCACGCGGGGTGGTCAGGATCGGCACCCAGCCACCTTCGCTCCACCACGCATCGTTGACGGCGAGGGCGCCGGCGAGGTAGCTGGCCGACAGAGCGTCGGGGAACGAGTTGCCGTTCACCAGAACCGCGAAGTTGGCGCAGGATTCCGCAGACATTGCGATCTTGGCGGCGGTCTCGTAGCGGTTGTTACCACCGATGCGGTCCGGGAGTTCCTCGGCCGGACCGAGGGCAACCGGGAACAGCGGGAAGCCGCCAGCGTTGACATCGGAGTAGTCGGACGTGCCGACGGTCTGGTCGTCCGGGGTCAGGAAGTCTTCGACGAACGCAGTCTCAGCGTCCTGAATCTGGACCGACTTGGTGCCCGGGGTGTTGACCCGACCGAAGATGTTGCTGATGGTGATCGAGTTGGCGACCGAATCGCTCGCCCCGGCGATTTCCAAGCTGAGGCAGTTGTTGGTAGCACCAGGACCGGACGTGATGGTCACGGTGAGGCCCAGGGTGGCCGGGCTCGTGGTGATCGCCAACGGAGTGGTGGGCGAGTTCTGGAGGTCGGAGATACCAGGGGTGAAGCAGATCTGGTAGGGGCCGTCGCTCCAGGCGTCGTTCTGCGACTCGGCGAAGGTGAACTCACCGATGGGCTGGATCGAGCTGTCGGCCACGAGGTCGGCGTCGAGCTCGCCCTCGAGGGTGACAGGAACGATGTAGGCCGGGTTGGTCCACAGGTTGGCCACGACATCGCTCGGGGGGTCAGCCTGCAGAGCAGCCTGGTTCCCACCGAAGATGTTGTCGGTGTTCGCGAAGGTGCCGGGAGCGGTGGTTGCGTTCTGGCCGAACGGCACGGCGCGCAGCGGGCCACCCTCGACGTTGGTGCCGACGTTGACGGTCACGCCCGAGATGGTGAACACCCAGGTGGCCGTGTTGTCGATGTTGGCGGGATCTTCGAGATCGCCTTCGGCGTCGATGTAGCCATCCTGGGACTCGTTGGTGAGCTGGATGGCCATGATGTCGTGGATGTCGTTGGCTTCACAGCCGGGGCTCGACAGCATCTGGACATTGAAGGTGGGGGCCTCGAGTGAGTTCTCGATGCCGAGGTCGGTGTCGGGAGCGTCCGGGTCGCCACCGGTGTCGGGGCTGCCGTTGTTGCCGGCCCACGGTGAGTCACCGTCGAGAGCCAGCGGCGTGGGAGAAACGGCCACGGTGGGAGCAGCGGCGTAGCCGACCGAGGTCGGAACCGACGAACAGTTGTTCTCGGCCGAGTCGAAGAGCTGAACCAGGACACGGTCGCCCGACACCCACTGGTTCTGGATGAAGAGCTGCTGGTTCGAAATAGCGGCGCCCTGGGCACCGGGCTGAAGTACGACAGCCGGCTGGTTCTCGGCGTCGACGGCGGGGTTGACCGGCTGCAGACGGATGTCTGCGACCGCATCAGCCTCGTCGTAGAGGTCCGCGGATGCGGGAGAGATGGCGGAAACGGATGCCACGAGTACGACGGCCAATGCCGACGCAATCATGCGCATCCGAGAGCGCCCTGAGCGAATACTCAATGTAGAGCCTCCTGTAGAGGGTTTCTTTGGTTGTCCGAATGTCGGTTCCCGGACCCGAAGCCCGGGTACCGGCACGTGCGGACGGGCCCACGCTGGGTACCCGCAAGTTCCGCTAGTGGTGTAACTGCGGCCCAGACGAATCTGTGACAGTCGCACCGGC
>CAYUGQ010000195.1:0-3712 GCA_964444305.1 uncultured Candidatus Sumerlaeota bacterium | reverse complement strand
GTTCTGTTTGCGATTCCGTGGCATGATCATGTGGTGGTGGGGACGACAGATACGCCCATTGATCATATTACGCTGGAGCCGCCTCCGCTGGAGGAGGAGATCGAGTTTGTGTTGTCTCATGCGGCGCGGTATATGACGAAGGATCCGACTCGGGAAGACGTCTTGAGTGTATTTGTGGGCATCCGGCCGCTGGTGTCTAATCCGGATGCGGCTTCCACAGCGGCGCTGTCGCGGGATCATTCGCTGTTTACGTCTGAGGGAAAACTGGTGACGATCTGTGGAGGAAAGTGGACGACCTATCGCAGGATGGCGCAGGATACGGTGGATGTGGCGGCGGATGTGGCGGGGCTGGATAAGCGCGATTGTGTGACGAAAAATTTGCCGGTTCACGGAAGCACGACCGTGCATCACCAGGACAAACGCCTGGCGGTGTATGGAACTGACGCGGCGGCGGTTCATGAGCTGGAAAATTCTGATCCGGACCTAGCTCAGCGGATTCACCCGAAACTGCCGGTAACGCGCGGCCAGGTGGTGTTTGCGGTGCGGCATGAAATGGCGCGGACAGTGGAAGATGTGCTTTCGAGGCGCACGCGGGCTTTGCTGTTGGGGGCGAAGGCCTCTGTGGATGCGGCGCCCCAGGTTGCCGCGCTTATGGCTGAGGAGCTTGGCCGCGATGACGAGTGGCAGTGGGAGCAGGTGGAGACTTATAAAGCCCTCGCGACTCAGTATATGCTGTAAATCTGATGTGGCCGCTGCTGTTTTGGCGGACAGACCCCGGGTTGCTGCGAAATTTTTCTACTTGAATCCCATTTTTCATCAATGGTTTTGTGACAACCTGTTAATCATTTGTAAGTATGGTGTCGGGCTTTTTGCGCCTTATGCCTGTTGCCGGTTTCAAATTACCTCGTGGGATTATTGATGAACATCATAAAAAGAGTCAGCGCGTACACCTTTGCGGGACTGATCACAGCCGCACTAATTTCTCCGTCTGGTCTGTGCGCTCAACAACCTGAACTGCCCGTCCAGGGAACGCCTGTGGCTGAACAGCCGGGATTCGGGACTCCGGGAGCTCAGTTGCCGGGGCAGGCCGCTCCAGGGACTCCCGTGGCCGCGACTCCATTTCCCACGTTTGCGCCGGTGGCACCTGCTTCGCCGGCGGTTTCGAGCGAAGCTCGGCAGCGGGCTTTTGATCCTGTGCGTCAGGCCATTGCCCGGCGCGATTTTGCGGCAGCTCAACAGGCTCTGGATGCTCTGCGCCAGCAATATCCGAATGATCCAGCGCTGGCCACATTTGAGGCTTCGATTCAGTCCGGAATGGCGCGCGGAAGCACTGCGCCGTCACTGGTGCCGACGCCACGCACCAGCGTAACTCCGCTGCCGGCCATCAGTCCGACCCCATCGCCAACTCCGGTGGTTACTCCCGCACCGGAACAGCCCGGTGATGATGCCTCCCAGTCGGTTGCTCCTTCTGCCGATACTTCTGGCGGGATGCTCCAGCAGCTTCAGCAAAATCCGATTGTTATGTATGTGATTTATGGCGTCGTCGGGCTGGTGGTGTTGTTTATCTTGCTTAAACTTTTCCGCAGAAAGCAGGACGAACCGGCGCGGTCGGACGTTTCTGAGGAAATCACTCCGCCCCCTGGCTCGATCCCGGCGGTGGGCAGTGAGAGTTTTGATTTATCGTCAGGCGGGCTTGACTCCCTGGCAACGCCGCCGCCGACAGATTTCTCGTCAATGACAGACATCGGGGCTGGCGCCGGTGCTGCTTCTGGTGATGTGGGGGGAGCGGCAGCCGGGGGTGCCCCGGAATTTACGGCTTTTGGTTTTGATGCAGAAGATGAGGAAGAATCTGCGCCAAAGCCGGCTTTTACGCCGCGCCCGACGCCGGAGGAAGATGATTCTCCGCTGAATTTTGATGATGCCCCGGTATCGGCTCCGGCGGAAGAGGCACCGGCGGATGATCTTAACCTGACCCCGCCAGCATCACCGGATGAGGTTTCGTTTGAAGCGCTGGGGATTGGACTTGGTGATGATGATACGGTGGCCCTTGCCCCTGCCCCTGCGCCGGCACCGGCTCCAACTTCCTCATCAAATTTGGGTGAAGTGAACCTTGATGATATTTTTGGGGAATCCAAGCCACCGACCGCGGATGATGATGACCCTCAATCCCAGACGCTGCCGACATTTGTTGCTGAGCCTGAAGTGGAAAATCCAGAGGAGCACGTGGAGATTCCGGGCAAAGGGATGCGGCAGCCGCCGGCTGATGATGAAGATCTGACCATTTCCTTTGATGAGCTTTTTTCATCTCAAAATGAGGAGGAGGCCCCGGCTGATCCGGAGGCGTCGGAAGCGCCGGCCGAACCTGAATCCAGCGATGATTTTTCTCTGGAAGACGCCTTGGCGGATGCGGTGAGCGACATGGAAGCGATGAACCCGGATGAACCGGCGGCGCCTGAGGCTCCTGTTGTTCAGCCGGGGGCGGGTTCGGATGAATCCCTGGATGAGCGGACGGAACGGATGTTTGCCGACCAGATGACGAAAGCGCGCGCGGCGGTGGCAGCGCAGGATTGGCGTCAGGCGGTTCATGTTCTCTCGATCGCGTCGGCCCTGCATCCGGAAAATGAAGAAGCGCGGCAGATGCTTCGCGAGGCGCGTGAGGAAAAGCGTAAAGCGGAGGAAGGCTCGTAAGGCCCGTCGGCTTTACCAGGTAAGAGCTTCTGTGCATACTCGGCGGGCCAGTCAGTAAGGGATAGCTGATGCCTATTCAGATCCTGCCAGAGGTGCTTGTAAACCGGATCGCCGCCGGTGAGGTGATCGTTCGCCCGGCCAGCGTGGTGAAGGAATTGCTGGAAAACGCTATGGATGCCGGTGCTACGCGCATTGCGATTGAGATTGGTAATGGATGTCGAGATATTACCGTCCGTGATGACGGGCGGGGCATCCGGCGGTCTGAGGCGCACTTGGCTTTGCAGCGCCATGCTACGAGCAAGATCACGGAATTTGATGATCTTTATAGGCTGGATACGCGCGGGTTTCGCGGGGAGGCTTTGGCAAGCATCGCCAGTGTGGCGCGGGTGCAGATTCTTACCCGGTGCCCGGGTGACGTGGCGGGTACGCGGATTTTGGCGGAGGGGCCGGGTTCACCGCGAATTGAAACCGCAGGAGCGCCGGAGGGCACAGAAATCCGGGTGCGAGATTTGTTTTTTAATACTCCGGCGCGACTAAAATTTTTAAAGACGCCAGCGGCTGAGCTGAACCAGATCGTCCAGACGGTGACCCGGCAGGCGTTTATCCGGCCGGATATTGGTATCACGGTGGATAATAACAAGGGGCGGCTGTTGGAGCTGCCTCCGGCGCAGGAGTGGATTGACCGGGTGGCGACGCTGCTGGGGTCGGGGATTCGGGAGCACCTGCTGGAGGTGGACGAGGAGCGTCACGGGGTGCATATTACGGGGTTTATTGCGCGACCGGCGGCGGCGCGGAAGGATCGGCGGCAGCAGTTTTTCTTTGTGCATGGGCGACCTGTCAGCAGCCGGTCGATGTCGTTTGTGTTGCAAGAGGCTTACCGTGGCGTGATCATGGTGCAGCGTTATCCGGTGTGTGTGCTGAACATCCAACTGGCTGAGGGAGAGGTGGATATCAATGTTCACCCGACGAAGGAAGAGGTGCGGTTTCGCAGCGAGAGTTTGGTGAATGGGGTTTTGCACCGTGT
>CAYUGQ010000194.1:0-3717 GCA_964444305.1 uncultured Candidatus Sumerlaeota bacterium | reverse complement strand
CAAATTCCAGACTATGACCTAAAGCCCTACGTCGAAGGCCAGCCCCTGGTACTCCTGGCCATCAGTGGCGGCGGCAGCCGATCCGCCTATTATGCCGCCTGCGTCATGGAACAAATGTCCCGCGTTCCCCTGCCCGGCATCAGCAACCAGGTTCTCCCCGACGGCCGCCCCATGTACAGCCTCCTCGACAGCGTCCGCGGCATAAGCACAGTCTCCGCCGGCGGCCTCGCCTCCTCCTGGTACGTCGCAAATTTCGACGAACGGAAATCTCCCGACTTTTTCGAGCGCATGAAAACCGCCATGAGCGTCAATCTCCAATGGCGCACCTACGGCCACATGGCCCTCTTTCCCCCCCTCGCCGTGCGTCTTCTGGCCTCCTCCGTCACCCGCACCGATCTCCTCGCAGATGAAGTCGACAGCCTCCTCGGCGGACGCGACCTGACCTTTGCCGACCTCGCCGCAAAAGAACGCCGCGAGATTGACCCCGCCCCTGTCCTCATGATCAACGGCACCGTCTATAACAGCGGACAACGCCTCGTCATGTCAAACCTCCCCCCCAGCCGCTTTCCCTCCATCATGGATTCTTTCGCATCCAATATCACCATGCCAGAAACCGACCGCCAGATTCTGCGCAACCTCGTCCAGCCCATAACCTTTGCAGATATGGGCTCAGACATCAGCAGCTACCAGGTCAGCAAAGCCCTCGCCGCCAGCGCGGCCTATCCCATTCTCCTCGCCCCGGTCCCCCTGCGCGTTTATCCCGGAAACGTCC
This sequence comes from uncultured Candidatus Sumerlaeota bacterium, assembly GCA_964444305.1. Classification (GTDB taxonomy): domain Bacteria; phylum Sumerlaeota; class Sumerlaeia; order Sumerlaeales; family Sumerlaeaceae; genus JAKFFN01. The sequence goes on along the minus strand of CAYUGQ010000194.1, from coordinate 2,945 downwards.
CCCCTGATCTCACAGGCCGTGTCGACAGAAAACTTCTCCAAAGTTCCGTCGCCTATGTCGCCGACGGCGGCCTCTACGAAAACGAAGGCGTAGACCCCCTCCTCAGCCTCCTCAAAACCATCGATCCACAAATGCCCGTCATGCTCATCATCATCGACGCCAGCGCACGCATGGAAACCATGAGCCTTCGCGAAGGAAAAATCTTCGGCCCAACCACCGTCATCTCCCGCATGTACGACATCGGCACCCTAAAGCCCCTCGCCTATTACTCAAGCATACTCGCCGACTATCATAACCCCGACAAACTCAAAGTTCTGTTCGTCCGCATGGAAGGCTATGACGAAGCCACCCAGGCCACCCTCCGCGACATCCCCACCCAGTTTAAACTGTCCGGCCCCCACAGGAAAGCCCTTCAAGCCGTCGCGGAACAAAACTTCGCCACCATCTATCAGCCTCTTATCTCCAGCTATATCACCCTCGGGAAATGGATGACAGCCAGTCAGAATTAATTAATCCCGCTGGGATTTGATTTGCTAAACCAGAGTCGCATGCATCCCAGATCACCAGTGTGGATTAGTTCATGGCCATAGTACGCTTTTTTTCCGACATGTTTCAAATAAACCCGAGCTGGAAACACCTCGCGGTTAAAATTCTCCTCACCCTTCCCATCGCCTACCTTCCCATTCAGCTCTCCGATTCTCCCGGAGCCGTATCCCTCTTTTGGTACACGAACATTTGGATAGTTGCCCTGATCGTCCAATTGCCCTACCGCAAATGGATTCCCGTCATAACAGCAGCCATCGCCTGCTCCTTTATCGGCTGCGTTCTTGGAGGACAAAAACTTAACGTCGCACTCCAATACGTCCCGATGAACACCCTCCATACCCTCACAATGGCCTTTGGCATAAGAATACTGGGGGTCTGGCCCGATGTCGGCGCCTCCCCGCTGCACCTAACCCGACTCCTCGTCCACGGTGTCGTCATCCCCACACTGATCATCGGATTGTTTGGAGCGGTCAATCTAGCCCGCTCCACAGAAGACTGGCTGCCCATCTATTACCGGTTGTTCACAGGCAGCCTCATCACCGCAGTCGGTGCCCTGCCCTTTCTGGCTGCCGTGACCTGCGAGGCTCAGGCCGAAGAAAAACCCAGCTGGCTAACCTGGCGCACCCTGACAACTCTCATAATCATCTCCTTAAGCGTTTTCTCTGTCTTTGCATCCGTCAGCAATCCCTTCATCTCCACAGCCATCATTCTCCTGATTCCTGCAGTAACCCTGTCCTTCGCAGGCCTGACCTTTTCCATCCTGGTGGTCACTGTCACAGCCGCCTTTGCCTTGTTTTTTGACGTCTATCATTTCCCACATGAAGGCGTAGACCTGCCTCACGATCTACGCGGAATCTCCCTTCCCCTGGCCTGCCTCCCCGCCCTGCTAATCTCAGTCTATGTCCAGAGCAATCGACGGAATCTCCGCCAGCTCGATTACGCCCGGCGCGACCTGCAACAAGCCCTCGATGCTCTCCCCTCCATGGTGGCCTACTGGGATCAAGACCTCGTCAATCGCTTCGCAAATCGCGCCTATGCTGAACGCTTCGGAGGAAAAACAGAAGGCATCACAGGGCGCAGAATTCACGATGTCCTCGGCGATGAATTATTTAACAAGCATCAAGCCAGTATCGAAGAAGTATTGCGCGAAGGCGAATCCCAGGAATACGAAACCATCCTCAACGACGAACGCCTGGGCCCACGACAGGTTCTCGTCAGCTATGTTCCCGACATCGTGAACGAGGAAGTTGCCGGTTTTTACGTTCTAATCCACGACGTCACCAACATCAAAGAAACTGAGCGTGATCTCAAACGTGCCCTCGTCGAAGCTGACGAAGCTCGCCGCTTGGCCGAAGAAGCCAGTCGCGCCAAGAGCGACTTCGTCGCAAACATGAGCCACGAAATCCGCACCCCCTTAAATGCCGTCATCGGGATTTCACAACTTCTGCAAGACACCTCTCTTGATGAAAGGCAACAGACCTACCTCAGCAAGATTTCCGCATCCTCCAAAGCCCTCCTTCATGTCATCAACGACATCCTCGACTTTGCCAAGGTAGAAGCCGGCCAGATGACCTTCGAGAAAACCGTCTTCAATCTCGAATCCGCCGTCGAAACCGTGACTGATCTCTTTGTCCTTCCTGCTTCAGAAAAAGGAGTCGAGCTACTCATCGATCTTCCCATAGACGTATCCGGGGAATACGTCAGCGACCCCTTCAGGCTGGGCCAGGTGCTGTCAAACTTCGTCGGCAACGCCGTTAAATTCACCGCTCAGGGCGAAGTTTGCATTAAGGTTGAGTGCCTCAACATCGTTGAGAATTCCGCACAACTGAAATTTTCCGTTCGCGACACAGGCATCGGCATTAAACCCGGCGAAATCGACCGCCTGTTCTCCGCCTTTATCCAGGCCGACTCCACCACAACCCGTCGCTACGGCGGCACCGGCCTCGGACTGGCCATCGCCCGCCGCATAGTCCACCTCATGGGCGGCGAAATTAATGTGCAGAGCGAACCTGGAAAAGGCAGCACATTCAGCTTCACCGTCCTTTTAGAATGCGCCGGCCAATGCGAAACCCGCATGACAAACCTCGAACTCATCGCCGGCTGTCGTGTCCTCGTAGTCGACGATAACGCAACTGCCCGGGGAATCCTTCAACGCCTGCTGGAATCCTGGAATGTCGAAACCTTTACCGCCAAAGACGGCAACGAAGCTCTCGACATCATAGAGTCACAAACCGAAGCCGGCCGGGAAATCCATGCCGTCCTTCTCGACTGGCGCCTGACCGGGATGGACGGCGGTCAAATAGTCGCTCATCTGCGCGAAATGAAAGTCCCCATAAACGCCACTGTCATCGCCATGATCACCGAAGCCGACCGTCAGGACTTCCTCGAAGTCCTCGGCA
>CAYUGQ010000193.1:0-3765 GCA_964444305.1 uncultured Candidatus Sumerlaeota bacterium | reverse complement strand
GCCTGTAAACGCGCAACAGTTCGCCAATGCATCCGCTTTGGCTTGCCGGCGCCATTACCATTCAATATGCCAGGTTCCCATTGTAGGCGACTACAGAAGGTTTCCGCTCGGCGAGCCGCTCGGTCGTAATCTGCTTCTCTTTGGCTCTCATACACTAGGTGATGGCACTGCCGACAGGCGAAGATTGAGCCCCCATAAAGAATGGCCGCTCGTCGACCGCACCCTTTGGCTGGGCAGCGAAACCATGCCCGTTGTCCACCGAGATTGCAAGACGTCCATTCCAGAAAGACAGGGTACTCCATTGGCTGCCAAAGGCCATTCTGCCTCGCACGATAACGAAGCATCACGTGATCCACTGCCACCCGCAACTGGATGGACGCAACTTGCTGGTCGTCCTCCGTCCACTGCCACCCAAACGCCTTGCCCGGGCTGAGCAAACCTGCACGGCTCAGCTTCCGCACGTCTAACGGCTGCATATCCCTGGTGGTTTCCTTGCCGATTTGGTTTCGCCTTCCGCTGCCTATGCCTCCCATAAGCTAGCCTCCAATTTTGCCGAAATCATTTGGCAAATTATCCTTAAAGCTCAGATAAACATAAAGCTCGTACGTAATCATAAGGTCGCTGCGTTTTGATGAAATTGGGATTTGCGACTGCGACAGTTGCGACTGATGCGACACTTCCGAGTTTTTCCCTTCTGCTGTGTCGCATCAGTCGCAACTGTCGCGGTCGCAATGGGCTAAAGAGTTAACTCGTTGTCCCCGAACAAGGCAGGGTTTACATGGATCTCCTTCTGGCGCCCCTTTTGAATGATCACAACGCGCCCGGCCTCGACTAGCTCCCGTAGAGCTTGGTCAAGAGACATCTTTTGCCGTAAATGAGCGGGGGTAACAGTCCGCTGGACATCCCGCCTAGCAACAATATTTGAGCGTTGCCTACGACAGTGGTCGAGCAACCATCTATCTAGCCGCACCGCATCTGCAAGCTCGGTTGGAAGAGCGATCTCTCCAAAGAAGCGGCGCGCTTCATACAGGTGCCACTCAGCAATCTGACGTGCAGACGTGAATGCTTGCAAGCTGATCGCTCCTGAGGCGCCTTCAAAGATATGAAACAACGCGGCCAATCGCGCCGCATTGTCTGCAATCTTGCTGGCGACGTCTCGTACGTCGTGCAGCGCCCCACCTACGGAAAGCTCCTTTTCGATTCGGTCGTGGAATTCCACCCATTCCGACTTAGCTTCAGGTCCAAGGACCAGCAATATCGGAGTGAGAACCCCGCGCTCATCTATTGGCACAGTCTCCTCCAGAATCCTCGCAATACGCTTATTAAAAGCGTCTAACGCTGGCCATTTGGGCGGCGCCTCAGTGAAAGGTCTAAAGCCCTGTGTAGACTCCGGCCATGCGACCAAGAATCTTGGTAGAAAACCGGTGCCACGTGCTAAGCCACCAGAGCGGTTCAGAAAATCCCGCAAGGTGACCTCCTGCACCTGCAGCGCAACCGTCAAACGGGCGCCACGCGTGGCGAAAGACTCGCCCGTCTTTCTGTCGATCGCCACACTTCCGCCGTCCCACAGCACATTTAGCTGTGCCAGATTCCGCATAACAGAGTCTTTACCCATTCCGTGAGAACCAAATACCACGCCGGCTTCTGCCGAGACTACGCCTCCGGAAGGCCACGTCTTTGCCAGACCGTACGCCAACGCCTCTGGTGTAGCATCGGCGTAAAGCATTCGCGGCACACGCGGAGGTTCGGGCTTTTCAAATTCCAAATCGCACAATGCGCTTTCAAGCGAGGGAAGCGGCTTATTTTCTTTGGCGGATTTACGGATTTTTTCCTTAATACCGCCATGCTTTGCCTCCCATATATCCATCGCCGATTTATGCTCCTTACATTTCGGCTTTGCGAGCTCCGCCTGTGCTGCCTCGTGCTCACGTATTGCCTTAGTAAAATATCCGTCACAAGTGGATTTGCGTTCGCCCGAGTCGGCGATGGTTAGCAGATAGAGGCTTACCGGCCCCTCCAGCTTATCGGCGCGCTTCACGTCGTAATAAGGTTGTATAGCAAGAGAAAGCGCAGCTATCGCACTCAACGCCACTAACGCCACCGGGGCTTTGGTAAATCCTTGAACCTCTTCGACAGCAGCACAAACCGTCGGCGGTAGATATGCGAGCGGATAAGGTAACGAGTCAAGCTTCATGGACAAATCCAGCGGCTTGGGCCACTCAATCGCTTCCGCATCCCCGACGAACTCGCAGGAATCACCAGATAGGAGAGCGTTGTCGATGGACAAGCGCACTGCGTCCTGCCCTTTTGCAAGATACAGATCATTGAAGTCGGTTGCGCGCCCTGAACAGCTTGGACCGAAATCCGGTACCGCCAACAGGCCACCAACTGCTTTCGCTGCTTCAGTCGCCTTGGTCAAGCCCGGATTACCTTCAGTGACATAGTCGTCATCTGCACTCAAGATGAGCTGAATATCTCGATACTTCTCTCGGAGAGCTTTGGCGACGGGCATTAAATTCCCTGCATGAAATGCCACAGCCACGGCATAGCCGGTCGCCTTATGAACGCTCGCTCCTGTGGCAAATCCCTCTGCAATGCAGAGGACATCACTCGGTTCACCAATCAGAAAAAAACATCCTGTAACACGACCTCCAGACAAAAAGCGCTTTCTCCCAGACGGCCCAATGAATTGCACTGAGTGCAATTCACCCTCCGTATCGCGCACAGGTATCAGCAGGTTTTCGGCGTCCCGATATACACCCACGCCTTCTATGCCCTTAGCAGCCAGATACGGATGGTCAATGGCTGGATACGCACACTTCAACTGCCTTGCGGCATTAGCTCGGGCTTGCTGGGTACGAGCCGCATTTTCGATTTCATTTTTCCTTTTTGCGGCGGCAATCAAGCGCTTATATGTCGCGCCCTCTGATTTACTGAGCTCACGCCCTATTTCCGCTCGCCACGGCTGCCAATCTTGACCATCGCGCCAGTTCTGAAAACCTCCGGCGGGAACCCCGTCATTGTGTAATAAATAGGTTGCGTCGCCCTTGCCGCCCGGTCCCTCAACATCACAACGATGGAATTGCCCATCCGCCACGATGGTCGTCGGTGGAACTATACCCCGAGCGATCAGGGCCGCTCGAAATTGTTGGAAGACATCAAACATAGCGCCCTCCTCCGATGATCGGACACAAAAATACTGTTATGGACGACTGCCGAGCGCCGGCAACGTATTGGCGAATTGCACTACGCAAGCTTGCTCTACGCGCGCGCGTATCACTTGCAAAGAACACCTTTGCAATCGCTTGTGAGTCAGCATCTTTTTCGAGAAAATAGGAATCGCATTTTTGAAAAACGTCTTTGCGGGCGGCCTCGTTTGAGGTGCGGCCCGTTTTATTTATTTGCATATATCACCCCCACCAAACCGTTGCCTTGAGCTCACCGAAAGCAGTACTGAAAGCCGCAACGCCGAGTATGTTACTCATCGCTTACCCCTCCTATTCCGGCCTTCCATGACGCGGTGGATTTCGCTGGCTCGCCACCCTCTTGCTCGCGGGCCGATTTCTACCGGAGCAGGGGCAATACCTTCCGCCACCCATTTCCACCAAGTGGATTTGGCAACAGGTATCAGCGTGAGAACTTCAGAGAGCCGCATCAAACGATCAGGTAGGAGGTCGGCCTCAGGAGAGACTGATTGGTCTTCAGGTTTGTCAGACATATTCGTATCACCTTGTACGTTGTTGGAAGGTGATACATAGTCATAGA
>CAYUGQ010000192.1:0-3786 GCA_964444305.1 uncultured Candidatus Sumerlaeota bacterium | reverse complement strand
CCTGATAAATCCCACCTAATATCGGTTGTCCAGACCCCCCTCCACCCAATTCTCCCAAATAACTTTTGCAAGACCGTTAAAAAGGAATGCTAAATGATAGCTAAACGTGGTTACTGCCGCACCGGGTTAATCTTACTATATACGCTTATCGGAGCTATTGTATGTGCTAACGATCCCTATGCGTTTCTTAAAAGCATCCTGGAAAAAGAGAGTTTACACCCTAATCTGGAGAACACAACTCATTCGCTGTTTTTTGCGTCCGAATTAGTTCTTCCAGAGATTCCGGATGACAAGCTTAAAACAACAGCCGCAAACCTGGCAGACAAGAACCCAACCCTCTCCTCTGATCAGTTATATAAGGAGCTAAAAAGGAATCAGGCTGACCGGCATACTTTTAAAAGGGTTCATTATGTTAATACTCCAGATGTCCGTTTATGGGAGTACTCCACGGAAACTCCGGTTTTAGATAATCTGGATAGTACATCGATAGGACTAACTTTGGCTGACTGCCGCTCTACGACAGACGGTGCAGGATTTTGGTCAAAAATTAACTGGCCCAGCAAAGAAATACGAATTCGTGATGGTCAAACTCAAGCTCCCACTGATTGCACCAACTTTGGACGGCTGTCTCGTGGGACCGTCACTATGCTTTCTGCCCTGCATGATCAAGGTCCGGCAATTTCTTCTGTGTTAGCACTGGAAGAAGATGCTACTTCACGTTGCTTAGTATATAGGCAACAATTTAGTCTCGTGCTGCCTGGTACCGAAACTACGGTGTCAGATTCAATAGAGTTCCGTGTCGCTTTCTCGAATGATGACTATGGTGATTTAGTCCATGAAAGCCGTTATGCAAACGGCGTGTTGGTGAAAGAGAGCAACTATTCAGAATACCGTTATAATCGTGATATGGGGAAAAGGTTTCCTGACCGCACATTACTTCATTTTGGTAATGGCCCTATCATGGTCTATCGTGTCACCAGTCCGTTTTCATGGGAACATGATCTCTCCCTGTGGGATCTGAGCGTGAATTCAAATTTGGACACCATACAAGCCTTTTACGTACTGCTTAGACATGGTTTCCGCTTGTTTTCGGATCCAAATGTTCGAGTGCCTGCCGGGCTGGTGCATTGGGTTCAATAAGCGAAGCCGAGCCGCTGAAGTCCAGTGGCGGCCAGCTAGCCAACGCCGGTAAAATCAAACCAGCCATCGTAGAGAAAGCCATCAAAGCCCTGGATATCAATCCAGAACAGGAATTCTCCCTCTACCGGTAAACCACAAAGCAAAAAAACAAGCGGGATTAACGACCTTCCAATCGTCAATCCCGCTATTTCTTTGCCCTGCGATATTCCCTGTTACAGCAACAAGCCCTACTCCCCGGAAGCCTTGGAAGTCGATTCCATAATAGCCCTCGGCGCACTGTCTGACATCGGGACCCCCACATTAAAAACAGGATCACCAAATTCAGCCTTCAACTCATCCAGCGTTAGTATCTCATATTGGATATTATCGAACACAATATCCAGGATGATAGCTCCCCCGGCATTCTTTTGATACTCCCTGACCCGCGACGGCAAAATCGAACCTTCGACCTCCACAAAATTCGAAAACTCAGTTCCCGTCTCCTGCGCCGGCGAATAGTTTCGCTGAGCCATTAACCTGCTGTTCTCTTTATCAAAAGTAAATGAGTACGTCGGCGAAGTTTCTCTGTCCGCAAACACCATATCTTCAACCTGCCGAAGCCCCGGCATTTCCTCCAGGGCACTGCCAAAAAGGTCCCTGTACTTGTTTAGCCTGTAATAATTAAAAACAAATCGTCTACCCGGCAACTCTGTCACTCGCGGAACATTATCTCCCTCGGGATAAATCGCCACATACGAATTCGTCCCGTCGTAGAAAAAAACTCCTGCAGGATCACCACCTGAAGAAAACAGAGAAAGTTTCACCTGCTTCCCTTGGCTCACCACCTCGTATTTAACTGAGCCCACCGTTTCTACAAGGCCATTCTTTGCCATACCACTTTGACGCATCCAAGCCGTCGCCGGAGTCCCATTATTTGTAACGTCCGGCAATGGCACCTTCACTTGACCGTTATCTCGAGACACAATATTGTCCTGAAGCTGGGTCGCCGTTGAGTTTACATCATAGGTAATTCTCATTGGCAAATCCTGAAGACGCTCAAGACTTTCCAGTTCACTGTCAGCCGACCTCGCCTCAGTCACCGAATTGAAAGTCAGCATTAAGATTGCTGTTGCTACAAAAGAAATCTTACGCATAAGGTTGCATTGCAATGTGACCATTTGGTTCTCCAATGCTTTATCGTAGCTTTACAATACCGCCTTATATGGCACAGCGAACGCATCAAGACAAGACAAAACCAATTCTTATCAGGCAGCACGGCTGCCCATGGAGGGTTTCATGAAAATACTCGGCATCAACGGTAGCCTCAGGCAAAACGCTTACAGCAAAGCTGTCCTCGAAACAATCATTGAAAGATCCACCGGCAAAGCCAACATCGAACACTTCCCCCTGCATGACATCCCGCTTTACAACGAAGACATCGACACAGACGACACCCGCCCCGAAGCCGTCACTCGCTTCAAACAAGCCATCACCGAATCCGCCGGCCTTGTCGTCGTCACCCCCGAATACAATTACGCCATGTCCGGCGTCCTGAAAAACGCCCTCGACTGGGCCTCCCGCCCCGCCTACACATCCTGCCTCGTCGACAAACCCGTCCTCCTCATCGGCTCATCCATAGCCGGCACCGGAGCCGTCCGCGCCCTCATCCAGGGACGCGAATTCTTCCTCGCCGTCCTCGCCCGACCCGTCCCCAATCCCGACATCGCCGTAATGACCGTTCAGAACAAAGTCACCGACGGCCGCGTCACCGACGACGTCACCCTGCAATTCCTCGACAGCGGCGTAGACGCCCTCATCGAAGAAATCCGCATGCTCAACCTCCGCAAAACTCCCACTTCCTGACCCGAAAAACAAAGGGGTGAAGTCCACCATCCAGCGGACCTCACCCCTCAAAAATTATAATCCGGCAAAAGCCACAAAAAAACCTAAGGCGTCATCATCCGGTTATAATAAAGCTGATCAAACGGATGATGCCGGTTATACGTCTCATTACTATAATACGTCTCCGTCCGCCGCGAACTCTCGCGCAAATCCCGGAAACGCTGCATGCTCCGCTCCAGCGAACTCACCCGCGACTCCGGCTGATACGGATCATCCGACGCATCAAACGACGAAGGCGAACGATAAATCAAAGCCGGCGAATAAGCCGCGCCATAACCACCATATCCCGCCGGCATAGTCCGGATAAACGCCGAACCCCGCACCCCCGCAGGCTGAAGCCGAAGCGTATTATATCCCCCATAACCATAGCCGCCATAGCCGCCCCCATAACCGCCATAACCATAATACTGCGCGGAAACATCAGCAGGAGTCAAAGCCAGGCTCATCATCGCCAAACCGGCGACACCAAATCGGGTAAACAAGGCTAACATCGGTGTGCATCCTTTCAGAAAAAAAAGCCACTCCCCGGATGCATAACACCCGGGGGTGGCTTAACAAGCTTTTTTTTACCAAGTCGTACGACGGCCCGGCCCATGAGGCGAGCGGGCAGGCGGACGATGCCAGTCACGGCTGCTGCGATAATCCCGACGATCACGGCGGTCATAGCGGCGGCCCCGGTCCCGGTCCCAGTTAGAATAGCTGAAGCTAAACGAAGGCTGAGAATAGTACTGAGGATAATAATAGCTCGGATAAGCATACGAGTAG
>CAYUGQ010000191.1:0-3829 GCA_964444305.1 uncultured Candidatus Sumerlaeota bacterium | reverse complement strand
TGCGCGGCGGCAAGTTGAACGACCCGCAATTCGGTTCCCGCATGCGCGGCGAAGGGATTTTCGCGGAGACGATCCGCAATCTATTCAATGTCAGCGCCCGCCGCGCCGGCCTGGATCAACCTTCTCCGGAACTTCGGACAGATCTTTTCCGCGTCCCCGGATCCGCGAAACAGCTCGACCTGTTTTGACGCCTCCCCGCGTGCGGCTTGCGCCAGCGCCGGCTTAAAATTTACCCTTGCTGACGGCGGCGCTTCACAAACACCGCTCCCCCCAGCATCACCAGCCCTGCCAGCAAGGCGTACGTGGACGGCTCGGGAATGACGCCTACCTGCCAGCCTGTTCCGCCACCGATAGAATTGACGGAGAATGCCGTGGGATCGACAGTGTTGCCGCCCAATCGAATCTTCCCATCATTAATCAACCCTTCGACAGCCGCGAGGGTACTGTAACCCGTGGAAGAAAATTCAAGCAAGCCGGTGCCATCAACAAAATCGATGTAGATGTTTGCATAGCCGGCATCGCTAAGTCTGGTGATTGTGCCGAGGCGAGCGACCCCATCGTTGCGGATATGAAATTGAGCAATCGAATTCAAATGGCGGTTTGACCCCTGAAATCGAAAATTAGTCGACGAAAATTCAACCAAGCCGCCGTCAATGTTGACGATGTATCCCCCAGCAGCGCCTTCGAACGAGTTTGCCGGCAGAACGTCCCCGATCATCGTCCCCAGTTGAAGACTGCCCTGAACCGACAGGGTTGAAATTGTGCTGTCGCTCGAACCTAGCTGTAAAGCGTTGCCGCTGCTTGTTGAGGTGAAGGAGCTACCGGGACCGATAAGGGCATTGCGAGTGGTATCCCGCACGCTCCGGAGGCGCAGGGCACCTGTGATCTGCAAAGTTGCGCCATCCGTTAACGAAAGGGCGGTGTGAGTTCCGGTAGTTAGCTCGTCATACGCGGCGGCAAACAGCATAGTCCCGGAGAGGCTCACCGCAGCCCCGGAAATGGCGGCGGTGTGTGGCGATTGATCGGATCCACTGCCGCCAATGGCCGGAACACCGGACGGATTCCAGTTCGCGGCATTATTCCAATTATTGTCCCCTCCCGCTCCCGTCCATTCGTAATTCACCACCTGAGCAGATGCGGAAGCGGCGAGAGCGGCCGTCAAACCACAGACGGCGAGAGTTCTGAACTTGGGGAGAGAGAATATGGCGTTCATGGGATTGGGCAGATGTTTCGTTAATTGCTTTACGGGTGTATGGTCCGAATTCGATAAGCGTACGCAATCCGTCTGGGAAGATTCAATACAAAACTTTGGGAAGAAGAACCGAAAATGTGCTACCGCGTCGTTCTGGACAATTTTTAGCCGTTGTCATTTTACCCGTTTTAGGGCATCCTCCCTCGCCATGCGACGTTCCATTGGGCAGAGCGAGCTTGCGAAGCCTCGCTCTTTCGTTCGTTGGATTCCGATTTTTCTCTTGGCCACCTCGCTGGTGGTCACGTTAGTCGTTGCCGCTTATCTCCGGAGCAGCGCACGGGCGAAGGATAACGCGCGCTTCGAAACCGCCGTTCAAGAAACCGTTTATGGGATCGGGCAGCGTCTGGAGGTGTACCAAAACGCCCTCAAAGGAGCCGCCGCTTTTCTGGGCGTTCACGATAAGATAGAGCGCGAGGAGTTCCGGAAATACACGGAGAAACTGAGGCTTCGGGAGAATTATCCGGGGATCCAAGGTTTTGGATTCGCGGCTTATGTCCCCGATGCTGAAAAGGAGGGTTTTTTGCGGGAGATGAGGCGGCAGTTTGACGACCATTACGAGCTTCGCCCGACCGGACAACGGGAGATCTACGTGCCGGTAACGTTTCTTCAACCGGAGTCTCCACGCAATCTCGGCGCGGTGGGGTTCGACATGTTCAGCGACCCGGACCGCAAGAAAACAATGCTCGCGGCGGCAAATCTGCGCGGGCCGGCGATCACGCAAAAAGTGAAACTCCATCGGGAAACCCCTCCGAACGAACAGCCCGGTTTCTTAATTTACGCTCCCGTCTTCCGCAGCCAGAAAGACGCGACTGGCAACGCCGGGGAAAGATTGGTCGGCTACGCCTACGCCCCTCTCCGCGCCGGCGACTTTTTTACCGGAGTTTTCAGCAACACCGGCCCCGCAGCTGTCCATTTCGAAGTTTACGACGGCGATAGCACCTCCGCGGACGATCTGATTTATTCATCGGCGCATTCTCCGGCGGAGAGTCCAGAATTGACGGCGATCGTGCCGCAACCATTGCCCAATCATCAGTGGACGGTGCGGCTGACGACAACGCCGGAGTTCCAAAGCGCATCCTCCCGCTTTCTGGCCTTTTGGGTCATCGGCGGCGGGGCCCTGTTCAGCGTTGTCCTCTACGGGATCACCAACGCGCTCATCCTTGCCAGTGCCCGCGCCGAACAATTCGCGCGAACGGCGGTGGAACAACGGGAAAAATACCGGGTAACGCTCGCCAGTATCGGAGACGCGGTGATCGCGACAGACCTGAATTCCAAGATTACTTTTATGAACCCGGTGGCGGAATCGCTCACCCAATGGCGTTTTTCCGAAGCGCAAGGGAAGCCGCTCGACAAGGTTTTCCGGATCTTGAGCGAAGAGAACGGTGAACCGATTCCCAAACCTGTTGCTTCCGTTTTAGAAGGAAGCAGCCGAATGCTGGGCGCGAGCCCTTCGCTGCTGGTCAACCGCGACGGCGCGCGTCTGCCGATCGAAAGCGTGGCCGCGCCAATTCGCGACGCCCTCGGAGAACCGCGAGGAATTGTGCTGGTCTTCTCGGATGAAACGACCAAACGGGCCCGTCAACAAGCCGAGAGGGAGCTGCGGGACGCACAGGTACGGCTGAGAAACGCGACGCAAGCGGCTTCCGTCGGCACCTGGATCTGGGATCTCCGAAACAACAGGGTCATCGGCGACAAGTTTCTGTTGAAGGCTTTCGACATTCCCCATTCGACCGACGGGCTCCCGGCCGAGAAATACCTGGAGCGAATTCATCCGGACGATGTTACCCGGTTTCAGGAGGAGCTGGCGCGGATGAAGGTCACCGGAAGTTTTCGTGAAACGGAGTTTCGCATCGCCTACGCAAACGGGACCGAACGCTGGTTCGCCGCCCGCGGCCGGCTGGAACATTCCGAAGACGGGTCTTCGCGGTCGATGGGAGCCATCATCGACATCACCCAGCGCAAACGGGCCAGCGACGAATTGGCCGCGGCGAAAGCCAAGCTGGAACAACACACGAAGGACTTGGAAGAAATTGTCGCCGAACGGACCAAACAGGTTCGGGAAAGCCTCGAGGAATTGGAGGCTTTCTCCTACAGTTTGTCCCACGATCTGCGCGCTCCGCTCCGCGCGATTAAAGGCTTCAGTCAGGTGCTGGTTGAGGATCAGGCCGAGATCACGGATGCGGAACGGACGGCTTTTCTTCAGAAGATCATCGCTTCAACCGAGCGGATGGAACGTTTGATCAAGGATGTTCTCGCCTTGAGCCAGGCGTCGCTGCGGGAAGTGAAAATTGAAACGGTCCATGTCGAACCGCTTCTTCGCGCTATCGTTCAGGAACAGCCGGAGTTTCTGCCCCCGAAGGCCGACATCACGATAGAAGATTGCCTCCTGCCAGTCCTCGGCAACGAAGCCTCCATCACCCAATGCATCACCAACCTGCTCGGCAACGCGGTCAAATACGTCGCTCCCGGAGTGAAGCCCAAAGTTCGCCTCTGGTGTGAGCGCCGAGGTGACTACATTCGAATCTGGATTGCGGATAACGGGATCGGTATGGATGCGGACGCGAAGAAGAATGCCTT
>CAYUGQ010000190.1:0-3875 GCA_964444305.1 uncultured Candidatus Sumerlaeota bacterium | reverse complement strand
TCCCCGCCGCCACCTTCTTATCACTAAACATCTTCTGATAAATCGCCTCCGGATCCATATCCGCCGCAACATGCCGCGGCAGCCCCGCCCGCTCCACAAGCGCCTCAATCCGGGCCGCATCCTCCCCCTTCATCATCCCCAGCTCCACCGCCAGATCCGCCGCGCAACACATTCCTATCGCAACAGCCTGACCATGAAACTGCCGCTCGCTATATCCATCCAGCGTCTCAATAGCATGAGCAAACGTATGCCCATAATTCAAAATCGCCCGCAACCCACTCTCCCGCTCATCCTGACTCACCACCTCCGCCTTAATCTCACAGCTCCGCCTAACCACATGCGCAATCGCATCCGTCTCCAGCGCCATCGCACGCTCAATATTCTCCTCCAGCCACCCAAAAAACTCCCCATCATAAATCACCCCATACTTAATCACCTCCGCAAACCCACCCCGCAGGTTATGCTCATCCAGCGACTTCAATAAATCCAGAATCACCGCAACCTGCTTCGGCTGATAAAACGCCCCAATCAGGTTCTTCCCCAACACATGGTCAACCCCCGTCTTCCCCCCCACACTGCTGTCCACCATCGCCACAACCGTCGTTGGAACCTGGATATAATCCACTCCCCGCAGAAAACACGCCGCCACAAACCCCGCCAAATCACCCACAACCCCGCCCCCCAGCGCCAGCACACACGTATTTCGCGTGTACTTTTTTTCAATCAAAGCATCCCAAGCCGCAGATGCAGACTCCAAAATTTTGTACTTTTCACCATCCTGCATCTCCCAAACGAAATACGAAACCCCTGTCTTTTCAAGCGCAGCAGAAAAAGTTGCCCCGTAAATCCCCCAGATCGTCGGGTTTGTAATAACAACAACCCCATCATAGCCAGTGATATCAACGCCTTCGAAAAAGTGCCCAAAATTATGGCAAAACCGAATATCATAGCTTCGATCTTTAAGGTCGATCCGGACCTCTTTAGGCAAGAAGTTTGCTCCACTCATGAAACTTTGGTCATCCTGTCTTAATTTTTTACTCAATTACAAATTTCAGTGCGCTTAAAAGGGATTGTTGTATAGATGAAGCTTTCATATTTGCAGCAGGGCTTTGGTTCTGCCCTGCCTTTGGTATTACTTCACCCGTTTCCGCTACACTCACATTTCTGGAGAAATCAATTATCCGGCCTGTCAAGAGAGCGCCACGTCATTGCCCCCAGTTTCCGAGGCTACGGCGCGTCAATCCTTGAACCCTCTGACCCAATTACTATTGCAGCCTGCGCAACAGATATCCGTAAAACCATGAAAAACCTCAAAATCCCCAAAGCAATTTTTGCCGGCTGCAGCATGGGCGGATACATCCTGTTCGAAATGTGGCGACAGGAAAAAGAACTCATCGCCGGCATGGCTCTCATAGACACCCGCGCCGAACCCGACGACGATGCCGCAAAAACAAAACGCCGCGATCTAATCGAAAAAATTAACGAAACCGGCAGCTCCGTTTTACCTGATATTGTCGCTGGCTACCTCTCTGAAACCACCCGCCTGAACAATCCTGCCATCGAGCGCGACGTCCGCCTCTGGGCCTCCCAGACCTCCCCCGACACCGCCGTAAAAAGCCTGCAAATGCTCGCCGACCGCCCCGATTCCAGACCCACCCTCTCCCAGATCGACGCCCCCACCCTCGTCATCGTCGGCGAAGACGACAACATCACCCCGCCCGATGCCGCAAAAGTCATCAACCATGGCATTAAAGATTCAACCCTTGTCACCATACCCGACGCCGGACATTTCGCACCCCTGGAAAATGCCGTAGCTGTTAACCAGGCCATGAACGAATTCATGGCCAACGTTGATCAAGGCAGCTCCACCGTCGAAAGCTAAAACCTGATACGGGAAACCCCTGTCTCCAAAAAATCCAGCACATGCGGCACCTCATCAGCCACCTCCCCCGCCAGCACACCCCGCGAACCCCGCAGACGCGCACAGTTCTTACCCGCCCGCAGATGAGCCGTCGCACCTAAAACCGCCGCCTGCCACAACGGCATCCCCTGCGAAAACAATCCCGCAATTACCCCCGCAAGAACATCCCCCGTCCCACCCTTCGCCAGCGCCGGCTCTGCCCCCGGGATGAGCCACGTCTGCCCATCCGGCCGCGCCACCACCGTCCCCGTACCCTTCAGCAAAACCGTAATATTATACATCCTCGCCACCTCCCGGGCCGTCTCCGCCCGGTTCGCCTGCACCTGCTCCACACTCGTATGAAACAACCGTGCCATCTCCCCCGGATGCGGCGTTATCAAACAATCCTGCAAACCCATCAACGCCGGCCGCAGTTCATGCGACAGCAAGTTAAGCCCATCCGCATCCAGGATAATAGGCTTGCGCCAAAAGTTTAAAATCCGCAACAAAAACTCCGCCGTCGCCCGATTCTGCCCCATCCCCGGCCCCACCACCAACACAGCATGCTCCCTTGCATGCTGCACGAAATCCTCCCCTGCCGCCCCCGTAAACGCCCCATCCTCCTCCCCGCCAATCAAAACCGACGTAGCCTCCGGCAAAAGGCATTTATAAATCCCGTTCACCGCCGGAAGAGTATAAATCGTAGCCAGACCACACCCAGCCCGCAAAGCCCCCCGCGCCGCCAATGCCGCCGCCCCGGCATATTCCACCGTGCTGCCGATGACCCCCACATGCCCCCACGTCCCCTTATTACTGTCTGCCGTCCGCCTTGGCAGCCATTCCCGCTGCACACTCTCCGAAGCCCAGTTTAGCTTCCACTCATCCGACGTCAGCAGCTCCTCCGGAAAATTAATCGTCAGAACCCGCAAATCCCCCGCCAGCTCCAACCCCGGCAACGTCAGCAATATCGACTTCGGCAAACCCACCGTCACCGTCATCTTCGCCCGCACAACTTCCCCCGGCTCCTCATCGCCAGACATATCCCGCAATCCCGACGGCACATCCACCGACACAACAGGCTTCTCCACCTCGTTCAACCGCGAAATAACCCTCCCATACTCCCCCCGCGGCGCCCCGGATATTCCCGTCCCCAGCAAAGCATCCACCACCACATCCCCATGCCTCAGACAATCATCCAAATCCCCCGAAACACCATCACGCAACCTCTCTGTCATTTCCTCCCAAGCCCTCCGAGCCGCCCCCTCATAACTCTCCGGACTCTCCAGGCAAAACACGCGCACATCACATCCCGCTTCATGCAAATGCTGCGCAATTACAAAACCATCCCCCGCATTATTACCCTTGCCGCAAACCACCGACACCTTCGCTGGCGCAAACTCCCTTAAAATCACATCCCCGATGCCCCGCCCCGCAACCTCCATCAGCTCAAAACCATCCACGCCAAAGTGCTGCTGAGCGCGCTTATCAATATCCCGCATCTCAGCAACAGAGACGACCTTCACCGTTCCATCAACTCCGGCAATTCACCATCCCCATCAGGCAACTTCCTCAAAACCTCATTCATGCTCCCCGTCCTGTAACCGGCAAGGTCCAGCGTCACATACGGAAAACCAATCTCCCGCAGCCGTGTCGTCACCTTAATGTGCCTGTCACTCTCAAACATCAGATGCATCTCATCCACTGCCAACTCAATACGTGCAAGATTTTCATGATGCCGCACGCGGAATTGCCTGAACCCCAGCTCATGCAAAAAATCCTCCGCCGCCGCCACCCGGTCCAGTCCCTCCCGCGTAATCTTCTTCCCATACGGAAATCGCGACGAAAGACAAGCCCCACTCGGCTTGTCCCAATTCGGCAAATCATATACCACCCGCGCCAACTCCCGCACCTCCACCTTAGTCACCTCACAAATCAAAAGCGGAGCAAACGTCTTCTGTTCCGAAGCCGCCTGGAT
>CAYUGQ010000189.1:0-3930 GCA_964444305.1 uncultured Candidatus Sumerlaeota bacterium | reverse complement strand
GCATCGCAGATAACGGCGAAGACTAAGACGACAACAAATAACTCCGCCGTCTCAACCAACGCACAGTTTTCATCTCAGGTCATCTTTACTGCTGGTTACGATAGAACTCCACCGTGCGGCGAAGACCCTCCATAAAGTCCACCTCCACCTGGTAGCCAAAAGCCTTCTCAGCCGCTTTAATATCCGCCAGGCTATGACGAACATCCCCCGTCCGCGGCGGAGCCAATATCGGCTTCACGTCACTGCCAATAATTTCGTTAATAGCATCCAGCAATTGCAAAAGCGTATAGCTTCGCCCGCATGCCACATTAAAAACTCCGCCTGCCACAGCCTCAGCATCAGCCTTCGCCGCCAGCAAATTCGCGCTCACGTTATTAGAAACGTAGGTAAAATCCCGCGACTGCCGCCCGTCCCCATAAATCGTCGGACTTTCCCCCGCCAAAACCTTGGTAATAAACAAAGGAATTACCGCGCTATATTCTGAGTTCGGATCCTGCCGCGGCCCAAACACATTAAAATACCGCAACGACACCGTCTCAAGCCCATAACACTCATAAAACGCTTTAAGATAATACTCACAAGTCAACTTCGCAACCGCATACGGCGAAAGCGGCATGGGAAGCAAATTCTCCTTTTTAACAGGAACCGGCTGGTCTCCATAAGCCGAACTGGACGCCGCATAAATCACCCGACGCACCCCAGCCTGCCGCGCAGCATTCAAAAGATTAACCGTCCCCGACACATTAATCTCATTACTTAAAACAGGGTTCTCCACACTCCGCTGCACGCTCGGAAGCGCCGCCTGGTGAAAAATACAATCAATATCATCCACAGCACGCCGCGCAACGTCAGGATCCCGGAGATCTCCCCTGACCACAGAAATCACATCTTCAAATCCGGCAATGTTCTCCTGCCGACCCGACGAAAAATCATCCAGAATTCGAACGCTGTATCCCTCAGAAACAAGACGCTCCACAATGTTAGAGCCAATAAATCCGGCACCGCCGGTCACAAGAAAGTTTTTCATTTATCAATCTGCCAGAGAATTAATACTGCTACACATATCCGGCAAACAGCACAAACTACAGGCAACTTTTAAATGCTGCCGAAGAAAGATAAGGCTTACTCAACCCGCCCCATACGATCCATCGGCCAGTAACAATAGAAAATCACCCCCTGAACATCATCCCGTTTCACCGGCCCCCAATCAATGCTGTCCTCACTGTTTTGCAAATTGTCCCCCAATACAAAAAGTTCATCCTCACCCAAAACCCATTGTTTATTCGGCACCCTGTGGATCGGCGCACCGGGATACGGCTCCTCCGAATCACCAATATACACCCGTCCATTAGAAACCCGAACCTTCGAAAAAGGCCCCGCCGCCACCCGTTTCACCACAGGCAACATACCACCTCGCGGATCTCGCAACACGACAATCTTGTTCTCCAAAGTCGGATAATCTCCCTGCCCCCTCATCAGAAGATAATCATTAACCAGTAAAGTCGGCTCCATACTCCGCGAAATCACCTTAAAACTCTGCCAGTGCCCCCCCAGAAAAAACGCCCATACCACAGTAACGGGCAACAGCACCACAAGACTTGCAACCCATCTGACCATCGAAACATTGCGTCGTCTCGCCATAAAAACCTGCCGCTTTCTTTTTCAGGAACTTTTGTCCGTTACTGATTACACAGTGCATGCCACTTGTTTAAAGCATTCTAAGATTCTCTGGGCATTGTAATTCCGGAACCATAAAGACTAACAGGTGGATCTGTGGCAAGAATTGCAACATCAGACCTCGTAAAAGAGTATAGTGGTCGTCGCGTGGTCGATAAAGTAAATATTGAACTGCGCAAAGGCGAAATCGTTGGCCTGCTTGGCCCAAACGGAGCCGGCAAAAGCACCACTTTTAACATGGTCGTAGGGCTTATCCGCCCCACCGAAGGCCACGTTTTTATCGGCGACGCAAATGTCACCAGCACTCCAATGCATAAACGCGCCCACTTGGGTCTCGGTTACCTGGCGCAGGACATGAGCATTTTCCGCAAGCTGACCGTCGAGCAGAACATTATGGCCATTCTTGAGACAATGAAACTCAGCAAAGCCGAGCGCAAAGAACGGGTAGACATGCTCCTCGAAGAGCTGGGCGTTACCCATCTGCGTAAAAACATGGCCTACACCCTCTCCGGTGGTGAACGCCGCCGCGTAGAAATCGCACGCGCCCTGGTCACAAACCCCGACTTTATCCTCCTGGACGAACCCTTCTCCGGCGTGGACCCAAAAGCCGTCGAAGACCTGCAGGATATCATCTTCCAAATGCAGCATCGTGGCCTCGGCGTTCTTATCACCGACCATAACGTACGCGAAACCTTGTCCGTTACAGACCGCTCCTATATCATTTTCGGCGGACGCGTAATGATGCAGGGCACCGCGGCAGAACTCGTTAACAGCGAAGAAGCTCGCAAGTTCTACCTCGGAGAACGGTTCTATATGGACGTCACCCCCGATGAACGAAAAAAATCCCGGACCTGATCGAATCAACCATAACAATCCGGTCGACACAACCGCCGCACCTCTACTGCGAACCTTCCCCACCGTAGATGTGCTAGGCGTGCCGGTAGTCCGCATAACCACCACAGACTATATCCGCAACGTCACGCAAGCCGCAACGACCAGCAGCGCACAACCGCAATCCAACAGTCCCCTATTCGTAACCTACCTGAACGCTGCATGCTCAAACATCGCAGCCGACGATCAAGCCTATCGAGAAATCCTCCACCAGGCCGACTGCGTATACGCCGATGGCCAAGCCATTGTCTGGGCAGCCCGCGCCCTGGGCTCCTCACTCCCGGAAAGAGTAAACGCCGGCGATTTCATTGTCCAGTTCTGCGAAGCTATGGCCTCCCAGGGTCTAAAACTTGGTCTCGTCGGGGGCCGCCCCGGCGTGGCTGCCAACGCCGCAGCTACATGGCTCAGTCATGTCCCCCGCCTTCAAATTAGCGGCACTTGGAATGGTTTCTTCGAAGATACAGAAACCATTCTGGCCGCTATAAAAAACAGCAACACAGACATCCTGCTCGTCGGTATGGGCGCCCCACTCCAAGAGAAATGGGCATGGGAAAACCGAGCCGCCCTCGGCGTAAAAGTCATCTGGTGTGTCGGAGCCCTGTTCGAATATTACGGCGAAGGCCGGGCGCGGGCCCCCGTTTGGATGCGCCGCGCCGGGCTCGAATGGTTGTTCCGTCTGGCTCTCGAGCCTCGCCGGCTCTGGCATCGATATCTCGTCGGAAACTTCCGCTTTATCCGCAGACTCCGGCGCGAAACCAAGCAAAACTAAAGCTTTGATCGCAACTCCTCAACGTCCGAAATAGGCGGCAGGCAGGACATGTTTCGACAAACCCACCCTTCAGCCATCTTTCCCGCAGGCTTCTCAGTCGCCAACGGAACAGACGTCCCTTCACCAAAATTGGCAGCCACGATCTTCGCCGGCAAATAAGTCGTCCAAACCCCTTTCGCCAGCTCCATCACACTGCTTTCATCCGGCCCCGTTAAAGTTACCTCATGCAATTCCGGCCTTCCATAAAAACTGGCAAGAATCAGCGACGCATAAGCCAGCGGATGAGAATTAGCCCGCTTCCCTTCCGATGCAACCGCCCGCTGGGCAATCTCCTTCAAGCTGTCATCCCGGAAAAACTGAGCCAATCTGTACAGCACCTTCACCGCCACAGACCCCGCCGCCGGCAGCGCGCCATCATGGTTATCCCGTGTCCGGCTAATCAGGCTCTCGTCCGTCCCATCCGTATAGAAAAACCCACCAATCCCCTGATCTTCAAACAAAGCGGCCATCCGAACAGCAATATCCCGCCCCGCTTGAATCCATTTTTCATCGAAAGTGGACTCATACAGATCCAATAATCCATCCGCAAAAAA
>CAYUGQ010000188.1:0-3933 GCA_964444305.1 uncultured Candidatus Sumerlaeota bacterium | reverse complement strand
GGTTTTGGCAGCGGCTTTAACTTTGGCCAGATCCACACCCTTCATGTTCTTAACAATATTGTCTAAGAAGCGCTCGCCCTCGGCCAAGTCCTTCTGAGATTCAAAAACTTTGTCTTTGAACTCATAGGCTTTAGCGGCGCTTTGCTCGGCAATGGCCTCAAAGTAGCGTGAAGCCAGGCGCGCCTGCGGGTGAATTCGATCAATAGGATAATGCTTAAAAACCAGACGGACCTTATCGCCATAGGCGGACATCACTTCATTGACGGTCTGAGCGCCTCGGCGGCAGAACGGACACTGAAAGTCGGAGTACTCAACGATGGTCACGGGAGCATCTTTGTTGCCCTTGATGGCGCGGTTGCTTTGAATAGCGGGCTGTTTCGGATTTTCAAACTCACTCTGACGAGACTCGGTCTCAGCCTCCATCATCCGCTTTTCTTCCTCGGCACGAGCTTTTTTTGCGGCTGAGTTGACGGCAGCTAAAAACTCCGAAGGGTTGTTTTCAATGGCTTCGAAAAGAATATCAGGGTTGTTGGATATTGTTTTCTTAAGCTGGCTGGCATTAGGTGCACAACCTACTACACCTACTGCAAATAAAATTCCGAATGACCAGATAACTAGCTTTTTCAATGGACCCTCCGTCCGACCCCAATGGAAGTCTCTTTTTTTGGTTACCACCTTAATAAAACACATCTTTTTATAGATGCAAATAACTAAGGTCATAGTCTTGTGACAAAGTAACTGTCCATTATGGTGGAGTAGATATCATGACCCAAGTAAAACTCTCTCAACATGTGCGCGACGTGCCTTAAGGCCAGCACCTCTAGGCGCATCAGAAAAACTCATATATTCTTGAAGGATGAGAACTGCTCCGCAGAAGATCTTTTTTCTCCTCCTTTTCGTTTTGTGGGCACAAGCTGGCGCCTCCACCCTTGAGCACACCACCGCTAAACTTCGCATGATGGAAAGTCCTGAACTTAAAAAGCTTCTTCAGGACAAGTTTCAAGAGGCCCAGCAGGTGAGAGCCCGCACTTTGGTGCGCAGTGCAGATGACAGCCTTCAGCTTCAGGAGTCGGGGTTTGTGGAAATCGAGGAGCTTATGGCTCAGGTTCTGAGAATTGCCTGGGCACGGCCCGATCAGGATGGTTTTCGACGAGAAATGACCGAACTTGTCCAGGTAGAGCTCTCCCACACCAATTCTTTCCAAAATGTCGTGGCCATGATCGCTGGGCAATCTGTAGCTGCCCTGCAGTTAAAAGGCGTATCCCTGCCGGAGCAGGAAACTCATTACACGATTCTAAGAAACCTCATCGCAGAAGTTCGGCCGATGATATCAAAAAACGCTTCCATAAAAAGGGTCGTTGAAATGATACGCGACCGTGGTATTAAGCTCTCCAAAGAACTCCTCTCACACCTTGAATTATCCTCCATGCGGAAGGGACAGTCCCCCTCGGAACTTGCAAAGCAGGTTTTGAAAGAGTAGGACGGGGTTTCAAAACGAATCGGGCGTGTGGTGAACCAGCAGAAGGATCCCTTACTATTATTCCTATCTCTAGCAGCTGTCGGGCTGACAGCCCTGTCCGTGGCCACGTGGCTTGGGCGGCCGGGTCCCCAATTGGCCCCCACCGCAAAGGAATCCCAGGAGCTTCGAGCGCTCGCCAGCGTGGAGACGGGGTCCGCCCCGAGTGCGGCTCCGGGCCAACAGTGGGAAGTGGCGCAGATCTCGGTCAATTGTCAGGATTCCCCGGACCAGTGGGCCGTCCCCCACCATCAGCACCAGGTTCAGTTTAAGCTTGTTGGATGCTCCCAGCTGGACGAAAACACTCAGGTGGAACTTGTAGCTGAGGGCCAACCGCTGATTTTGTTCAGCTCAGACCGACCCGGCCTTATCGACTCAGAGATCCTTCAGCTGAAAGAGGGCACCAACACCATCGTGTTAAGATGGCGGAAAGAAGAGGGCGCCCCCTTTGAGTCCCGCACCTTTCAGATTCAAAGAAGCTAGCTCAAGTGGGCCTACGGCCAAACGTAAGTCAGCCCCGCAATCATCATATATTCTTGAAGTTTCTCTTTGCTGCGGTGGCGGCTGATCCCGGTTAAGGTTGCCGTTAGCAGCTTATTGACCTTTTCCGAGGCGCCCAGCCGGTAGTGGGAGCGGCCCCAATCCACATGGCCCCGCAAAGAGAGCTTAGAGGTGGCTTTGCGAGTGACGATCAGGTACGGCTGGCTCAGTGACGGATCCCAGAGGATACGGGTCGTCAAAAGGGGATTTTCCACCGCCACGTCTAGCTGCTGGTTGAGCAGCATAAAGCGGGTTCTCACCCTGGTGGATTCAGATAGCTGCACCCGGGAGTTTTGCACTTTTTCTTTGACCTGCTGGATCGCTTTTCCACGTTTGGATTCCTTCAGATAGATATCGAGGTGATGATCGGCCAACCTTTGGGCCACATACTCCCCAAAGGCTCGCTGCTTTTGTAGGTTCTCCTCGGGACGGTGAAGGTGCCGAAAAGAGACCCTGCTCTCACTCCCCATCATGGGCAATCGGTGAGCCTGTTCGATGTGAGTGTCACCAAAGGTGCGCTCATAGCGGTCTTTAAACTCCCGGCTGATTCTTTGATTGAAAATCGCCGGAGTGTAGCCTCCGGGGACACTTGTTGAAACTTTAGTCGCTAAGGAGCTATCGAGGGCCTCTGGGGTCTTTAGGTCCGAGTACGTGTGGCTGCGCTCCCTTTCGGGCTGATCCGTGTAGCCGGGCTCCACCTCCACCCACGTGGGCGCAGCGCGTCCTGGAAGCACCCAGAACGTGGCCAACACCAGCAGGCCGGCCGCTGCCAGGCGTGCAGCGGGACCGTGGGAAATCATCAAATGCGGACTAAAACTCAGGGTCCTCATACCTTGCTAAGGAGTGCAATTAGCGCGCCGCAGCTAGACGCAGGCAGGTTAAACCCTTGAAAATATTGAAGGTTTAAGGGCTCTCGGAGCTGACCTGGAGGCTGGGAAAATCAGCTTTTACATGCTGCTGAACTGGGCTTAATTAGGGGGCTTCCAGATTTGGCTACGAGGGAGAAGATGTCCTTAGGCAAACATACAACGATGGAGAACTGGTCCTTGAAGGAACGCAAAGACCTGCACCTAGCGCGCAAGCTTTGGCATTTTGCGGGAGTGAGCTTGATGTGGCTCACATTTTTGCTGCTAGGGCCTGAGATCTGCCGTCCCCTGATGCTGACGGTTGCCGTGCTCTTTACGGGTTTTGAGATGGCCCGTCTGAAGCGCCCCGTCCTCAATCAGTGGGTTCACCGCAACTTTGCTCCGCTCATGCGCGGCAACGAGTCTCAGAATTTCTCAGGGATGACCTATCTTTTCTGGGGCGCCGTATGTCTGGTGTGGCTGTTCCCCTCCCCCATCGTCAGCCTCTCGCTGCTGTTTCTTGCTGTCGGCGATCCGGTGGCCAGCGCAGTTGGCATCAAGTGGGGTAAGGACCGAATTTATGGCAAAAAGACGCTCCAAGGTTTTTTGGCCTGCTTTGCCTGCTGCATGCTCGTGACGGCGATCTTTTGCTTTGCCAACAATATTCTCGTGGACAGGCTCGTTATCGTTTCGGTGGCGGGCGGTGTTTTGGGTGCTGGATCTGAAACCTTCAATCTGTCAGATATCGACGATAACTTCTGTATGCCGGTTATGAGTGCCGTGGGGCTTTCCTTGATTTTTTACATCTTGGGCGCCTTTTAGGTTGCTACTCCCCCTACCGTCTGGAACTAATACCCCATGACTGACGAGCGCACTTTTGAGAGCCAAGAGCCCAAGCGCATTCCTAAACGCATGGGAATGACCATTTATGTTCTTCCCAACCTCCTCACTACAGCGAGTATGTTTTTTGGCTTTTTCGCCATCATCTACTCCATCCGCGGGCAGTATTTGACGGCAGCTTATGCCATTGTG
>CAYUGQ010000187.1:0-3964 GCA_964444305.1 uncultured Candidatus Sumerlaeota bacterium | reverse complement strand
CCCGCCTCATTGTTGATGGTCAACACCGATCGGAAATTTCTGCCCCGTCCGACCACCGACGGAACCGTCCGCTCCAGAGAAATTCCGGATGACTCCTCCCGTAGAGCGACAGCTTCCCAAATGGTCAGTCCCAACAAAATTCCGCCAAGAGCCAGCGTCGCTTCAAACGCGAAAGGTACCACAAACCCAAGTCCCGCCACCGCAGTCAGAACGGCCATGCCGATCAGCAAAGTGTAGCCAGGCCGAAATTTCATCGAGGCACTTCGATCATATCCAGGATGTTGTCCAGAATATCATCCGGAAGCACACCTTCCATTTCCGCCATCGGACTCAGCACCACCCGGTGCCGCATAGTCGGCAGGAACACCCGCTTCAAATCATCCGGAATCACATAATCTCGATCCGAAAACCGAGCCATACTTTTCGCCGCCATCAGCAGCATAAGCCCCGCCCGCGGGCTGGCCCCAACAGACAAGCTGTCCTCAAACCGCGTCGCCTGCACGAGCTGCCGCGTGTAAACAATCACCTCATCCCGAACATAAGTTTCCCGGATCGTCTGGCGTGCCGCAACCAGATCTTCCGGCGTCACCACGGCTTCCACGCCCATCTCCTGCGGATTGCTGCGCCCCGCCGTTCCGTGATGCTGGCGTAAAATATCCTCCTCACGGTTTTCGTCTGGATAACCCATCATAACCTTGAACATAAAACGGTCAAGCTGGGCAATGGGCAGGGGATAAGTCCCCTCCTGCTCCACGGGATTTTGAGTCGCGAAAACGATAAACGGATCCGGTAGTTTATGGGTCACGCCACCGTAGGTCAACTGCAGTTCCTGCATTGCTTCCAGCAGGGCAGACTGGGTTCTGGCTGAAGCCCGGTTCAGTTCGTCCGCCAGCAGGAAATTTGTGAAAATCGCGCCCGGAACAAACTCAAAGGTTCTGGTATCCTCCCGAAAAACGCTGGACCCCGTAATATCTCCTGGCAGCAGATCCGGCGTCATCTGAACCCGGCGATATTTCAAATTAATCGCCGATGCCAAAGTCCGCGCCAGCAGGGTTTTCGCCGTGCCCGGGACACCTTCAATCAACAGGTGACCACTGCTGAACAAAGCGGCCAGGGCAAATTCTACCGCTTCATCCTGCCCAAAAATCACCTTGTCGATCTGGGCTTTTATTCGCGAGTAAACCTCCGTTATAGACACCTGCTTATCTCCCTTGCGAGTTCAGTAAATGTGTGATGGTCTGGGGTCTTGCGTTCATTTAATATATTATCTATCTGTCTGACGGACTGCTCAAGCAGACGAGCCCGATCCGGCTGCTGACGGGAAAGGGCTTTAACTAAAATTTCAGCGTCCTCACTGCCCGGCGGCAAATGCAGTTCCTGCCGGATTGACCATAAAACGCCCGCCCGCAGCTCCTGTAAGACGAAAAGTTTTTTACGTGATCGCGTAAAAAGCGCGGCCATTGCATCCAGATATTCCACCAAGGTTCGCCGGGATGGTTCTGAAGCAGCCAGTGGTGGCCCCAGCGCAACCCATTGCCGCCAAACCCATAATCCAGTACCTGCCAGCAACATCAGACAAAGCCAACCATAGTGAGGGCGGGTCAGCAGCCACAGCGGATTTCCCCGAGTGCTCAGGCCGTGGAAGAACTCATCAAAATAAACTGGTCCTCCCCGCCACGCTGCCAGGTGGACAGCCAAAACAGAATTATCCGCCACGCCCAGCAGGAAATTATTAAACATTGAGTCATCAGCTATCAGCGTGATGATGCCATCGCCCAATTCAATACTGCCAGCAAGAGTATGAGAAACCCCATCATCGTCTGCCACCAGAACCATTGGTGTCAGGTAAACCGAAGCTGTCTCAGGGGCATCCAGAGTCGATAAACTGTCAGCCGGCAGGCGCAGCCGTTTCACGTCCCCGCCCAAAAGATGCAGGGGGCCGGTCAGTTGAACATCCGTCTCAACGGTACTGCGAGTTTCGTCCAGTTTCCATTTGAAAAAATGTTCCCGCTCTCGCTCCATCTGCTCAACGGGGAGGTCGCTTTTTGATTCGAGCTTAAGCGGTCTGATCTGTTTAAGATCGATATCGTCAATGCCGAGAGCGATCATGGCCGCGCGACAACAGATGGCTTCATCGGGTTCCAGAGCCAGCACAAGATGGCCGCCCTGTTGCACCCATTCCGCTGTGGCCACCAGGTGCTCCGACTCCAGGTCCGTCAAGCGGTGGATCGGTCCGATCATCAGCAAGGAAGCCCCGGTGTCCAATCCCGCCGGGGGCGGAAAGTGGGAACGGCCGGGGGTCTCCGTCAGGTGCTCCAAAGTTTCATAAAGAGCCCGGTGGCCACTGCCTCGGGTCCCGTAAGAATTCGCACCGAGGCCCCCGGCATCCGGTGGTGTCGCCAGATCGTATACGGTGTAGGCTATGGAAATGGCAGTGATAAGCAATATGGCTATCACTGTGTTTCGGGAACTAAACACGCCGGGTCTCATTTCCGATGGTGGCGGGTGATCCAGCCTGAATTTGCTGATAGGCTCTTAAGCAGGACTCAACATCTTCCCGGGTGCAAGGGACTTGGCCATACCAGCGGGAATCCGTAATTTCCACCATCTCGCTAAGGGGGGCAAACACGGGGGAATGGCGGTAGCGCATTAGGTATTCCCGGTTGGTTGCCGCTTTTCGGAAGCGGCCTTTTCGTGCATTTTCCAGTCTGATCAGGCTGGCGGTCAAGATGAAGCGAATGGCAAACAGGTAATCACCGGAATCCATGGCGTCTTTAGCCCGCCTTTCCCAGAGCGTGGGATGTTTAAGTTCGTCAATGTCGGTGGCGGTATACAAAGCGGCCCGGGCGCGCTTTTGAGCGGCCGCTCGAAAACTCCAGATGATGTGGTAAACCAGGGCAAACAGCAGCAAAAACAGACCGGCCAAAACAAGATAATATATCACCGGAGAGCTGTGATAAAGGGCATCAAAAAACCTGCCGACAGGCTCAAGCCATTCAGCAATTTTTTCCAGCAGACCGAACAGTTTGTCGCGAAGATTGGCAAACCCTTCCAGAGATGTCAGCTTGTACTCGGGGTTCTGGAGAATCTCATGGGTGGTTTCTCTGATTACCTCAGCTTCAGCCACGGGCTGAACGGAAAAACTCATATAACTTTGCCCAGACTAGCGCTGGAAATCGCCAGGACCGCCGTATTGAGCTGTGGGCAGCGGGGGCGGGATTGGATTGGTTTCGTCATAATTTCTGGCAATCGATTCCGCCATCAGGGTCAGATCATAATTTTCCGTTTTGGCCCGGCAGTGGAAATACATTACGGTACCAGCCAGGGGCCACAATACGCCGAGGGCCACCTGAAGGACCACGCTGACCAGGCTGCCAAAGTAGGGGACAGGAATCATCTCTGCCATGGCGGGGAGAACTGACGACAAAATCCACAAGGCAAAACCGAGGACGAAGGCGATACCATAGCTGCCCTTCATAAGCTCACCGCTGCGCTTCATGGCGACGGTGCCATTGGTATGCTCCAGGACGACGACCTGCTGAACCAGGTAATACCGGAGGGCCAGAAAAATACCCGGAATGATTAGCAGTACAAACCCCAGCATGATGAAAATGCCAGCGATTAATGCAGTCCAAAGAACCGGGATGATCTTTGAAAGAGAGTTATAAAGTGCTTCTCGAATGGTGACCGGGTACCCCCGATATTCGCGATCGACAGCGTAGGTGATGGATGCGGTCAGGAGGGGGCCGCAAATCAGCAAGTAGACGATCACAAAAACTGCCGAAGCTATTAAAACAATTATAGAGTTTTCCATCACCGCGGCCACGGCTTCGTCGGTCATGTATTCTGCGGTTGTGTCAGGGGTAAAGGCCAGCAGAATCCCGGTGTATAAAATGAGAAACGGTGCGTAGATTATGCCGCCGAGACCCATGATGAGCTTCCAGCGGTTGCGGAAAAGTTTTAA
>CAYUGQ010000186.1:0-3995 GCA_964444305.1 uncultured Candidatus Sumerlaeota bacterium | reverse complement strand
CACATTTGGCGGTTTCAGCGGCCTCTTTTATGCGTTGAAGAGCCTGTGGATCCTGAGAGAGGTCTACGCCGTGCTGCTCCTGGAATGTCGCAATGAGGAGGCGCAAGAGTTGAGCATCAAAGTTATCTCCGCCCAGGGCCGTGTTACCACGCGTCGACCGCACTTCGAACAGGTCGTCAGCAATTTCCAGAATCGACGTATCAAAAGTTCCGCCGCCGAGATCGAAAACGGCGATGTTCTGGCGTATCTTCTTATCGATCCCGTAAGCCAGCGCGGCAGCGGTTGGCTCATTGATAATACGGAGAATTTCGAGGCCGGCAAGTTCACCGGCATGTTTGGTTGCGCTTCGCTGGTTATCGTTAAAATAAGCGGGGACAGTTACTACGGCACGGCGGACGGACTCTCCAAAAAAATCCTCAGCAGTGGCCTTCATTTTTTTTAGGATTTCTGCGCTGACCTGTTCCGGCCGCACTTGAGTCCAACCGACATCTATGAGCACGGAATCATTCGGGCCTTCGATCACGGAATAAGGAAGACCTTCCAGCAGAGGGCCAACTTCAGAAAAGCGCGCGCCCATCAGGCGTTTTACGGAATGAATGCTTTGAGTGGGATAGGTGACCGCCTGGCGCTTGGCCAGTTCACCCACGATAATATCCTCTGGGCCTTTATACAATACAACCGACGGAGTGGTGCGAGAGCCTTCGGTGTTCTGGATAACAATCGGCTGTCCTTGCTCCAGGTAAGCGACCACGCTGTTGGTAGTGCCCAGATCGATCCCAATGATGCGTTCCATTAGTTCTTACGGCCGAAAAATTTTGAGAAGAGACTTTTCTTTGTAGGACGCAGAGCTTCGAGAGCCATCTTGGCTTTTTCGTTAGTCGGATCCCATTTGATAATTTCTTCGTATGTTGAAATAGCCATGCTTTTGATGTTGGCGCCTTCGTATAATTCTGCAAGGATAATTCGATAGTCATTATTATACGGATCAAGATCAATGGCGCGCTGAGCGGCTTCGGTGGCACGATTAAAGCCGCGGTGGCTGCGAAGGAGAGCCAGGGCCAGGCGGGCATGATAGACTGCTTCGCGATCGTTATTTTTGATGGCCACTTCGAACAATTCTGCCGCCTTAGAGTGTTCGCCCCCACTCATGAGCTGCATTCCTCGGACGAAGGCTCGCTTTGCCACTGTGGCGCGGTTCTGTTCCGTGGCGGCGTTGACGACTCCTCCGGCCGGACGCCCGTCGGTGGTTGGCGGGGGAACAGGACTGGCCGAGGGTCCCGTACCGTCAGCGGTGGGCCTGGCGTTCTGATCAGCGACCGACGGCCCTTTCAAAGTCCGGTCATACGACGCCCGCTTTTCCTTATCTTTAAGCGTATTATACGCCTTGGAGATATTGGAAAATTCCAATTCCAGGTGGGCGGCTTTCTCTGGCGACTCCGCTTTATCGGGATGCAGCCGGCGGGCAAGTTTGTGATAAGCAGACTTGATTTCCAGATCGCTGGCAGATCTCGGAATGCCTAATATTTCATAGTAGTTTTTCGCCACTGTCACCTAAACTGATCAATTATCATTAAGTTGGTTCTTGAACAGACTGATTCGCTTTGGCAAATTCAAGCAAAAGGAGCCATTCTGCTTTCGTTAGAGCTTCAATTTTAGGGGTATCCATCGAGATGTCTTTCAGGAGCCCTGCAGCATCCAAATAGAGATAAACACTTTAAATCGAAGGAAATTGAGAGGAGCGATAATTCAAAAAGGAATGGTGCCGAAGGTGGGATTCGAACCCACACGTGGTTTCCCACGGAGGATTTTGAATCCTCTGCGTCTGCCGTTCCGCCACTTCGGCACTGTTACGTGCGGAAGTTGGTTACCTTCCACTGGGCCTGTTATTTTCTGCGGTGTGTGAATCTGTTCGTTTGACCGGAAACTTAAGAAAATATCACCATGACCGCGTTAGGTTTTCGGCGGTCAGGCGGTTACGTGTTCGTAAAACGTGATGCTGGTGCTGCCGGGAACGACTTTCATGCCCTTGGGGATAAACTGCTGAGACTGGCGTTTGTCGGGGCTTCCGTGCCAACGCTCATAGCTTTCGCGGTCTTTCCAGAAGGTGATCAGCCAGATCTCGTCCGGGTTATCCATAGGGCTGATAACGTCCATTTTAATAAATCCGGGCTTGTCGTCCACATAGCCTGGACGATTTCTGAAAGCGTCTTTGACCGCCTCTGTCATGCCGTTGGCAACCGTGAAACGGCTGATAGCGACGAAGAGGGACGATGCTGTATCCGGTGATGCGTTGACAGGTTCCATGGCGTTAATCCGAAGTGAAATTTATTGTTCGGACAAATACATTTGAGTGTGTTAATGCGCTCAAGGGAATTCATTACGATGAGCCCGAAGGCCCGAATCATTGCCAACTTTCAGGTCTGATTTATAACATAAAAAAAAGCTGGAGCCGTTTCGAGCTCCAGCCATGATGTTTGGTTTAAAGTAGTGCTAGCCTGTGACAATAGGATTTCTGGCCGCGCCGAGTTCGTCCAGGCGCTGGACCGGTGTAGTCAAAGGAGCGTTGACGACCTTTTCCGCGTCGGACTCTGCATTGCCGGCGATTTCGATCATCGTCGCTGCGAAGAGTTCCAGCATTTCCTTGTTCTCGGTTTCCGTCGGTTCTATCATGATGGCTTCGGGAACGATGAGAGGGAAATAGGTTGTGGGAGGGTGGAAGCCATAGTCGATAAGCTTTTTGGCGATATCGACCGCCTTTACGCCCTGTTTTCTTTGTTTTGTGGCATCTATGACAAATTCATGCATGCAGCGGTTGCCAAAGGGGATGTCATAGTGACCGGCAAGAAGAGCCAGGAGGTAATTGGCATTTAGGATGGCGAAGTCACTGACTGCCCGAAGACCCTCCACTCCGAGCTGGCGGAGATAAGCATATGCGCGCACCACGTGGGCTACGTTGCCATAGTAACTGCGAATCTTTCCAATGCTCTTGGGGTCATTGTGGAAGGCAAATCCATCGCCTTTTCTAACGACGGTTGGACGCGGCAGATAGGGGCGAAGGAAGTCCTGCACGACAATGGGACCCGCGCCCGGACCTCCACCACCGTGGGGGATGCTGAAGGTTTTGTGCAGGTTGATATGCATCATATCACCACCAAAGTCCACAGGACGAACACGGCCCACGATGGCATTAAAGTTAGCACCGTCGATGTACACCAGGCCGCCAGCTTCATGAACCACATCAGCAGCTTCTTTCAGGTTATCCTCAAACAAACCAATGGTGTTTGGGTTCGTAACCATCAGGCATGCGGTCTTGGGACCCACGACCTTGCGCAGTGATTCAACATCAATACGACCCCGGGCGTCAGACTTGATTTCCACCGGGTCGAGACCCACGCGAAAAGCCGAAGCAGGATTGGTTCCATGGGCGGTGTCCGGAATGATAACTTCTGTACGCTCGGTTTCTCCGCGATCGGCGAAATAGGCCTTTGTCATCAAAAGCGCCGTAAACTCACCATGGGCTCCGGCGGCAGGCTGAAGAGATACGGCCGGAAGGCCTGTCAGCTCGCCGAGAATTTCCTGCACATGGTAATAGGCTTCAAGCAGACCCTGCATGGTTTCTTCCGGCTGATCCGGATGTAGATGGGTAAAGCCGGGTAACCAGGCGCCGTACTCATTAATTTTCGGGTTGTACTTCATGGTGCAGGAGCCCAGCGGATAAAACGTGGTTTCCACACCCATAGTACGCCCGGACAGATGAGTAAAATGCCGCATGACGGTCAGTTCGCTGACCTCAGGAAGCGCTGGGGGAATTGGGCGGCGGAATTTTTCCGGGAGAGCTGCATTGACTGTCTTGTCAGTGTCATCAGCTTCCGGAGGCAGAGAGAAACCGGTGCGTCCTGATTCACTCAGTTCAAAGATGGTCTGAGTATCCAGGCGCTCCGTTACACCCTGGCCATCTGGAGCAATCTGAATTCTGCGGCTCATAAAAACTCTCC
>CAYUGQ010000185.1:0-4128 GCA_964444305.1 uncultured Candidatus Sumerlaeota bacterium | reverse complement strand
CCATGTTGCCCGCGGTGCCTTCGCCGGTGAGGTCTACGCGGCCTATGCGAAGATTCATTTCGTCGTCAAGACTGGCTTCGGCGAGGGCGCGAACTTTGGCGTTCATCATAAATTTGGCGGCCACCACATCGACTGCTATGAGGAGGGAGCGGGGTCCGGACGATTCCAGGCGGAGCTGGAGGTCTTTTAAACGGGCTCCGTTGGCGTCTGCTATTTCAGCGACGGCGGTGCGAACGACGGCTTCCAGATCGGCGGCCCGGCCAGAGAGTTCGACTTTGCCTGAGGCGGGGGTTGTTTCTTCTGTTGTGCTGGCGTTTTTACTGGGAACAAGCCAAAGATGTCCGTGGTCATCGCGGGACCAGGTGGACGGGATATTTTTGCCGTGGATTTCGACGTTGGCGGGGGCACCGTAGACGAGAGCAGGGCGACCGATTACGTTGAATTCCTGAAGCAATACTTCACCGAGTTTGGTTAATGAGGCGGGTTTCTTTGTGCGGCCTTTTGCCCCGTCAAGGTTGGAGATGTCGATGGTGAGCATGATGATTTCTTCAGGTGAGGCCATGTTGCATTCAATTTTGGCGGTGGGACCGGAGGCCCCGGTGATCTGGCGGACGGCGGATTCAAGGCGCTGGATTGCTTCTGTGCTGTTTGAGGGGATGTCACCCGTTCCAAATGGTATCATGTCGTGGTCAGTCTTTCTCTATCGTATTCCAATGCTTACCATGAATGTGGCGTGAAACTTTATATGGAACGGCGAAAGGTTACGTTAGTTCATTCGCTGTTCGGCTTGTTGCTGGAGGGCATCGAGGAGAGCTTTAGGGTCGGTATCGGGACGGGAGAGGACTAGGTCGACTATGCGATCGTATTCCAGGCGGATGCCTTCCCAGCCGCGATGACGGGGTTCCTGGATGCCTTTGTCTTCGAGAACGAGGCGGGCACCGAGGGCGTAGTTGGGATTTCTTTCCATAAAGCTTTTGAGTTCGGGCTGTTCGATCATGCTATAGCGATAGGGCATATAACCGGAGCGGGAACAGAAGTAAGCTCCATTTTCGGCGGTGGTGAGAAAGCGGATGAGCTTCCAGCCGGCTTCGCGTTCTTCGGGCGATTTTGGGGAGAAGATGCCGATGTTTGTGCCCTGCAGAAGATAACGGGCTTCTTGGCCGTCGACGCCGGGGACGGGTGCGGTTTTGTATTCGAACTTGTCGCGGGATCCTTCTTCGTTGTAGGGCAGGCTGGCGCTGCTGTAGATGAAGGAGGTGATCAGGCTGTTGGAAAACGGGATGCTCATGTAGTCTGTATTAACGTAAAGAAACGGGTCGGGATGCTGGAGTGAGCGGAGGAAATTTAAGGCATTAAGGGCTTCGGGGGAATTGAGGACCGGGCGGTTATTGGTATCGAGAAATTTTCCGCCGGCGGCGACCATCAGAGTGGTGAGCGCTTCGCCTTTAGGGATAACGCCGAGACCGTAGCTGATGGTGCGGCTGCCCCGTTTTTCTGTGGTAGTGCGGATCATGTCCGCGAGATCGGCCTGGGTCTTGGGGGCGGTGGTCAGACCGGCGGCCTGAAGTTTGTCCATATTGAGATGGAACAGATAAATACTTTTGTTAAAGGGCAGGGTGATGAGGTTGCCGTCCCAAGTGTTGCCTTCGCGAAATACGCTTACAAAGTCGTCGATGTCGCCTTCGGGCAGACCATGGGTGCCGTCTATGTAATTTGATACGGGGTCCATGTAGTTGCGAGCGAGAAAATCGTCGGTCCAGTTTTCGTAGACGAGACTGACTGTTGGAGCGAACTGGGCCCCGGCGGCGAAGCTGCCATCGAGTTTCTGTTTGAGGGAGTTGGGGTTTCCCTGGAAAACGCCTCGGACCTTGATGCCGGGGTTTTCGCTTTCGAATTTTCGGAGAAGAGAATCAACGGCTTCGCCATGTGGGCCGGCCATGTAATGCCAGAACTCAATAGTGAGGGTGCCACTGGTGGAGGCGGTGTCACGATCTGGTTCGGAGGAGCATCCGCTGCAGAGGAAAAGAGCAATGGCGAGGGATAGCATCGTGATTCGCCGGATGAAAACAGATGTGGGCAAGCTGATCATTTCTCCCAAATGGGTTATTGAACTGGCGATAAGAGGAGTGCTGTTCGGGCAAGAAGCCGGCGGATGTAAGAACTGGATTCGTAGGCGTCTTCTGGAACGAGGGTCGAGCTGGCAAAATCTTCGAGGAGCATTTCCTCGGTTTTTTTGGCGAAGTCTTTATCGTCGGCGAGAATGGTGATTTCAAAATTGAGGCGGAATGATCGGTTGTCGAAGTTGGCGGTTCCGACGAAGCTGTATTGATCATCGACGAGCATTACCTTTTGGTGGATAAAGCCTTTGTTGTATTTATAGACCTGCACTCCGGTGCCTTCGAGTTCGCCAATTTTTCCGTGGTGGCTCATGTCGATCAGGCGGCTGTCGGTTTCTTCGGGGATAAGAATGCGGACGTCGACACCGCGCAGAACGGCGAGGACGAGAGCGCTGTTGATCTGTTGATCGGGGACGAAGTAGGGCGTGCTGATCCAGACTCTCTCCTGCGCCTTATTGATAGCGGTGAGGAAAAAGAGGGCGCAGGTTTCGAGTTTGGTGGATGGACCGGTGGGCAGACAGAGCATGTCTATGTTGCCGTCTGGAGAGGGTTGGGGATCCCAGTTGAGTTGAGGGAGGAGGCGGGTGGCCCAGTACCAGTCTTCCATGAAGGTGATCTGGACCATTTGTACGGTTGGTCCGGTGATTTTGATGTGGGTATCCCGCATATAGACGTGGGGATCGTCGGGGCCGACGTTGAGGTATTCTTCGCCGATATTGATTCCGCCGACCCAGGCTTGTTTTCCGTCCACGACCATGACCTTGCGGTGGTTGCGGAAGTTAAGCCGGAAGCGGTTGCCGAAACCCTGGGTGGTGTTGAAGGGTATGAACTGCCCGCCGGCTTCGATGAGGGGTGCACGGAAGCTGTCTTTCATGCCGAAAAAGCTGCCGATTTCGTCGTACATGGCGTAGACGCGGACGCCTTGTCGGGCTTTTTCGGCGAGGGCATCTCGAAAGCCCCGGCCGATTTCGTCATCGCGGATGATATAAAACTGAAACAGGATATAGTCTTCGGCGTTTTTGATGCCTTCCAGGAGAGACTCGTAGGTTTCTTCGCCGTTGAGTAAAAGGCTTGCGGAGTTCTGATTTGTGAATGGCAGTTCGGCCAGTTTCTGGAGGACGGATACCCAGTCGGTGTCGGCTTCGACGATCAAATTTTTATCGCGGATGGACTGGCGCAGGCCGGCTTCAACTTTGCGGGCTTCCTGGCGGGCCTCCTGGCGGGCTTTGAGGTAGTCTTCGAATTCAAACGAGCCGAAAACCCAGTAGGCGGGGACGGCGACGTAGGGGAAGGTGTTTAATGACACGGCCCAGGCGATGGCACCCTGGGGGGTGCTGGACTGCATGACTGCGCGAACACTGGAGAAGAATCCGAGGATATGGAAGATGATGAACAGGGCGGTGATGACCTGTTTCCGGTGCCGCTTCCAAAAAACGACATCGCGTTGCCACAGGCGGACGATGCGGTGCCAGAATCCCCGGAGGGAGTTGATTTTAAAAAACCAGCGCATTGATGCTCTATATTTCCAGTACGGGGAGGTGTTTGTCGCGAAGCAGATTTGCCCCGGGCATGGTGCTGCCGTGAGGGACGTTCATATTAGGAGTTGGTGTGTAGAGTGGGTGGTATGCAATAAAAAAACTCCTCCTGTTGACCAGGAGGAGGGGGTTTGCTTACGGATTCTTAAGAATTACGAAGCGTTACAAGATCAGGCGCCGCGGCGTACGTTGGTGGCCTGAAGACCTTTTGGTCCGTCAGCTACTTCGAACGAAACGGGTTCGCCTTCGCTCAGGGTTTTGAAACCCTGACCGTCGATGTTAGAGTGGTGCACGAACAGGTCTGGGCCGCCATCCTGGGTGATGAATCCGTAGCCCTTGGCATCGTTGAACCACTTCACGGTTCCGTTAGGCATATCTGCCTCTCCTTCTTAGGGTATGTTAAGTACCCACTTATATGTTACGGGGAAACCGGGGATGTGCTGCATGCCGGGAACCCTGCTTCAACCGGCAAGCCA
>CAYUGQ010000184.1:1505-4181 GCA_964444305.1 uncultured Candidatus Sumerlaeota bacterium | reverse complement strand
GCCTCGACGATGATCGCCTGCCCGACGATCAGCGTCGCGTGGATGATCATGGGCGCCGACGCGTTCGGCAGGATGTGCCGCAGCACCACACGAAGGTCCTGCGCTCCGATCGCCCTTGCCGCTTGGACGTACTCTCGGGCTTTCACAGCGATGACCTGGCCACGGGATATCCGGGCGAAGCCCGGTATGTTCACCAACGCGATCGCGATCATGGCGTTGGTGAGGTTCGGCCCGAGCGCCGCAGCGATCGCCAGCGCCAATATCAGAGTCGGGAACGCCCAGAGGGTGTCCATCACACGCATCACCACCTCGTCGACCCAGCCGCCCAAGTAGCCCGACAGGACCCCGACGGCGACGCCGGCGAACAGGGCAGCAAGCACAGCCGTCACGGCTACCTGGAGGCTGGCGCGCGCTCCGCTGATCACCCTGCTCAGGATGTCGCGGCCCAGGTTGTCGGTCCCGAACAGGTGGGCCTGACTCGGTGCTTTCAGGATGTTCGCCGGATTGGGTTGCAAGGGGTCGTAGGGCATCAGCCAAGGGGCAGATATCGCTACCAGCACCATCGCAGCGGCGATCACGAGGCCGAACAGCGCCAGCTTCCGGCGCGTGAACCGCCTGAACGTCCGGCTAAGGCCCCTCCGGCGCCCGGTTCGGCTTCGAGGGCTCGTGGGTTGCGCCGAAGCGTGCGGCCCCGTGCTTATCTCCCTATTCATATCTGAGGCTCGGGTTGATCACGCCGTAGAGCGCGTCGACGAAGAAGTTGACCAGCACGACGGCGAACACCGAGAAGAGCAGCAGGCCCTGAACCAACGGGAAGTCGCGACCCATGATCGAATCGACCAGCAGGCGCCCGAGCCCGGGCAGGGCGAAGATGGTCTCCGTGATCACCGCTCCGCTGAAGAGGGTGCCGAGCTGCAGTCCGATGACGGTGACGATGGGGATGAGCGCGTTCCTCAGGGCGTGCCGGTTGTAGACAGACGACATCCTGAGACCCTTCGATCTGGCCGTCCTGATGTAATCCTCGCTCAGCACCTCGAGCATGGCCGACCTCGTCTGGCGCATGACGACGGCGATGGTCGTGGACGAGGCAGCGAAGGCGGGCAGGACCAGAGACCTCAGGTTGCCGAGCGGATCGTCCAGGAACGAGACGTAGCCGGACGGGGGCAACACACGCAGGTAGACGGCGAATACCAGGATCAGCAGGATTCCCAAAAGGAAGTTGGGCATCGCGACCCCAGCAAGCGAGACGAACGTGCTGAACGTGTCCCACACGGAGCCGCTCCTGATCGCCGAGATGACGCCGGCCGGAACACCGATAACTATCGCCAGTGCTATGGCTCCCAGTGTCAGCTGGGCAGTCACCGGAAGACGCTCGGCGATGACCTCGCGCACCGGCCGGTTGAGCCGCAGTGACCTGCCGAAGTCTCCCTGCACGCTTCGCCAGATCCAGAGCCCGTACTGGGTGGTGATCGGTTCGTTGAGCCCCAAGCGTTCCCGGGCGCGTTCGAGTTGCTCCACGGTCGCGAACTCCCCCACCATCGTCACCGCAGCGTCGCCGGGCAACATCATGGTTATGAAGAACGCGAACGCGCTAGCCAGGATCAGCGTGGGAAGCAGCGTCAACGCTCGACGCATCACGAATTTGAACATTCCTCACCTTCGGCGTACTCGAATCATCGCACTCGACACGAACCACGTAAGCCCTACCCGTAAGGCGCGTCGGTCTCCGCGGCCAGCACGTGAAAGCGCCTAAAGCGCGTCGTACACGACTTGTGTCTCATTGAACCGGTCGGCGTAGAACCGCAGCTTGTCCTCGTCCAGCTCGATGCCAAGGCCAGGTCCGGTAGGCACCGCGATCGTGCCACCCTCCTGGTACTGGAACATCCCTCCCACGATCACGTCGTCCAGCATGTGGTGGTAGTGGCTGTCGAGCGCGTAGCTCAGTGCCGGTGTCGAAGCCGCAAGGTGCAGCGCGACTGCCATCGAGATCCCCAGCATGCCTCCCGAGTGATAAGCGACTCCGAGGTTGAGGGTGCTGCAGACGGCCGCCAGCTTCTTGGTGGCGAGGATCCCGCCCCACTTATGGGCGTCGGCGAGGATGATGTCCACTGCGCCCAACCGGTAGGCGACGGGGATGTGGTCGAACTCCACGACGAACATGTTGGTCGCGAAGGGGATCCGCACGTCCTTCCGGAGCCGCGCCATGCCTTCGATGCCCCAGCAGGGGTCCTCCAGGAACTGCAACCGCATCGGTTCGAAGTCCTTGGAGATCTGCACGGCGTCCGCCGGCGACCAGGCGCCGTTCGGATCCACCCTGAGGTTCAGCTCGTCTCCGAAGCGCTCCCGTAGTGCCGCGATCGTGTCGAGGTCCGTTCTCGGCGAGAACACGCCCGCTTTGACCTTCATCGTTCGGAAGCTGTACTTCTCCATCAGCTCTTCGGCGTGATCGAGTATCTCTTCCGCTGCTGGCTTGTCACTGACCCTATAGAAGAGATAGCCCGCGAACTCCACCTCGTCGCGGAAGCGGCCTCCGATGAGCTCATGCACGGGCCGACCGGTCGACTTGCCCATGAGGTCCCAGCAGGCGATTTCGATAGCCGACATCGCGGAGTAGGACGAGTACCCCGCCCAATACGGCCCCATCTTGAGGCGAGCGAGGAGCTTCTCGATATCGAA
>CAYUGQ010000184.1:0-1405 GCA_964444305.1 uncultured Candidatus Sumerlaeota bacterium | reverse complement strand
AGGTCCACGACCTCCTGGTTGCTGTAGCCGCTGTAGTTGCCCAAGCTGTCCGGATGGAGGATGAACCTGAAGACCGAGTCGGGATCCGCGTGCGGCTGCGCGTTCTGCTGGAACGCCATCTGGTGCCCGCGGCCGCGCGTGTAGTCGAGCCACGCCTGGCGTTCCATCGCTTGGATCGTCGTGCGGATCCCGACGGCGTCCAGGTAGCTCTTCACCCACTGGATGATGTCGCCGTCAGGAGCGCGGTTGATGTGGGCGATGCTCACGTCGATGCCGTTGGGGTAACCGGCTTCCGCCAACAGCTCTCGAGCGCGCTCCGGGTCGTACGGGTAGGGCTCGACGGAGGGGTCGAAGGCCCACGTGTCTTCGCGCAGGGGGGTGGCTGTCACGTGGCCTTGACCCGGCACCACCGCTTCCATCAACGTTTGCTGATCGATGGCGTACGCGACGGCCTGGCGGAGCAGGACGTTGTCTACGAACGGCGAGACGTCACCTGAATCGGGATCGACGTTGAAGTTGAGGAGGTACGCCTGGCCCGCACCCGTTCGCTGGACGACGAGTTCATCGTCTTGCTCGGCGATCTCAACGTCCCGAGCTTGCAGTGCGTCGATCACATCCAGCTCGCCAGCTCGCATCGTCAGGAACTTCGAAGCCTCGTCGGCGATGGTGCGGACGACGAGTTCATCCAGGTAAGGAAGTGGTTGTCCATCTGCGGCCACGCCCCAGTATTCCGGGAACCGCTCCATGTAGACGGCGTCGCCCTGAGCCCATCGCTGGAACTGGAAGGGCCCGGTGCCCACCGGATTCTGACCGAAGTCCTCCCCATAAGTCTCTACAGCCGTCGGCGAAACGATGTAGCCAGCTTCGTTGGCCAGGTAGACGAGTACGGAGGCGGAGGGATGGGTAAGCACGACCTGCAGTTCGTATTCGCCTACCGCGTCGACCTGCTGGATCGCCGTGAGGTCGTTGCTGACGGCGCTCGCTTCACCGCGGGCCCTGTCCAGACTGAACTTCGCCGCCTCGGCGTTGAACGGCGACCCATCATGGAAGACCACGTCTTCGCGCAGGAAGAAGGTGATCACGGTTCCCGTCTCGTCGATCTCCCACGACGTCGCCAGCTGGGGCCGTAGTTCGCCGTCGGCGTCCATGACGAGAAGGTTCTCGAACATCGGACTGAACCAGACCCGGCCGCTTGGGCGCGACTGGATGTTGTGAGGGTCCAGGTTCGCGGGTTGCGACCCGACACCGACCCTGAGCGTTCCGCCCCTCTGTGGCTCGCTCTGCGCTAGAGCAACAGAGCCGAGGATCAGGAGAGCTAGACCGAGGAGCCGGACAGCAGTTCTAAGCCGAACTTCCATGTGCATCACATCCTTAGGTCTTGACTTGGGAAAGTCGCACGACAGAT
>CAYUGQ010000183.1:0-4208 GCA_964444305.1 uncultured Candidatus Sumerlaeota bacterium | reverse complement strand
CGGAGGTTCAGTCGAAGAGCGACCGGACACGGTCGAGTATCTGTTCCGCTGTGCCTGCTGCTGAGGTGAGTGTCCGGCTCTTGGTCTGCAGCGAGATCATTTGAAGGCGGGTTTTGAATGCCCATTCGAGGTGCTCGTTTTCTTCGTCTAGTACCTCGCTCACCGCGCCGGTCATCTGATCTCGGATGGGCCCCTCAGGTATCGACTCGGCCAAAGCCGCGATTGCTTCCCAGTTGGAACGGTCGATAGTTTCAGCGAGCATCACAGCTTCAAGCATCACCATCTCAGCGGTCATCACATCAACCGAACCGGTGAGTAGGAAGGTGCTTTCGAGAAGCTTGGTATCGGACGCTTCGGTGGCTCGGGCCATTGGACTGACGTACTGGGGGCTGCCGCCCATCGCCGTGATCAGTTCGGTCAGAATCTCGACGTGGCGTTCGGTTTCGTCACCGAAGTCTGCGTAGCGGGCCTTTAGCATTGGGTTGAGGGTCCGACCCTCCACTGATCGGTAGAGGTGACGCCCACATCGTTCATGGGTAAGGGCAGAACTCAGCACATCAGCGATGAACGGTGTGTTCATCCCCCAGTCGGGAAGCTGTTCGGCGAGCATGTCATCATCAACAAGCGATTGAGGAGCGACCGACACGGCTGGAGCCGCCTTGGCGGTCGCACCGGTGTCGTATGTGGGGGTGAGGATGAGAGACATAGGAACTCCTGATCAGGTGTGGTGAGGTTCGCGGGTGTCGTCGGGAAAGATTGGATTAGGGCCCTCGGTCTCGTCGCGGTATTCGTCGCCGTTGGCGGCGCGGTTCTGGTCGATGATCTGTTCGCTTGGTGTTCCACCGGCATTGACGGTCTCTTGGAACCGAAAGAAGCGATGGTCATTAGGCAACTCGTCGGCTGGGGTGTAGCCCAGCCCGTCGGGACGTAGGTCTACAGTCGCGGCAAGTACGTCGCGCACATACTGTTTGTTGGGTTCAAAGGTGAGCGGTACTTCGGGCAGTTCCCTTGGGAGCAGCTCGGCGGGGTCGACACCTTCGTACTTCTCCAACAGCTTGCATGCCTCTCGTAGCTGGCCAAGCTCCATGTTGAGGTGCAGTTCCCACAACGCCTTAATGCTCGAGTCGACTTCGTTCTGCATCATCGACCAGTAAAGATAGACCTCGTTGTACTCATGAAACACGAGCTGTTTGAGCCAACTATCGAGAGGGTCAAGCAATGAGCCGTAATGGGTGACGTGCTCCTCTTCAACTTGGGCGATCTCTGCGTAGAGCGACCGGGCGATCGGCTCCATGAAATCCGCTGTGTGATTCATGTAGTAGTTCATAGTCTGCTGCTCAGCAGCGACGATGGTCATCACATGCAACCGGGTGAGAGGATGCACCGTATGGGTGTCGTAGTGAGGTTTAAGGGTGTCACGAGGATCCCTGTGGTGAAAGATCGTCGGGCGCCCTGGGGTGATCTCGGTTAGTGACTGGGTGATCTCTTCTGCGTAGCGCCCATCCATCAACTCGTAGAGGTTCGCGTAGCGGTAGAGGTGGTCAAAGTCCTCTAGCAGCGCGAAGTCGAGAGCCATCTTGATGGAGGGGTCCGGTTCGTTGCGAGCTAACCAGGCCGTCAGGTCCACCGCGACCTGCTCATAACCGATCGTGGTCTCAAGGGGTGACTGGTCACCAGGGTGAAGACCCTCGATTGCCTTCTGCTGCTGCTGATCGACTCGCCGGGACATCGCAAGCTTTTCTTTGATCTCGGGGTTGTCGGTATGGCGGGAAAACTGATGCGAGAAGATGATCGACTCCACTTCGATGCCGTTCATCAAGATCGCACGGGTGCGGGTGTAGGGGTCCACGTCGTGCTTGTCGTAACGCTCTGTCGCGAGCTCAGACCAGCTCCGAAACTGGTCTTCGACGGGCATGCCAGCGTGGTCAAGAGGGTTCATTGCCATCGGGATCCTCCAGAACAGAAACTGATTGTGCCGCCCACAGCCCAATACCCCCTCGGTCACTTTCTCAGACAACCGATGCCCAGGTATAGGAGAGCCAGTGGTGGCGTACCCCAACTCGTGCCCGGTCCAGGATTCCCACGGCGTCGGAGTCGACCATGACCACCACCCCATCCGAACGCGGCCCCGTCCACCACCTCGGCGACAAGGCCGCACTCTTCACCCTCGCCGCCGAAGGTTTCGACCTGCTGGCCCAAGCCGTGGGCAAGGTCGCCGAGGCCGGGGGCTCATTCCGAGATCAGTACCGCCTATGTCGAGTTCCGTCTCCCACCGCCGGTCCGCGTCGTTAACCTGGTCCGGACAGTCCCAGCCGACCG
This sequence comes from uncultured Candidatus Sumerlaeota bacterium, assembly GCA_964444305.1. Taxonomy (GTDB): domain Bacteria; phylum Sumerlaeota; class Sumerlaeia; order Sumerlaeales; family Sumerlaeaceae; genus JAKFFN01. Next base: position 1,889 of record CAYUGQ010000183.1, on the reverse strand, counting down.
TTCCCTTCAGCGGGCGGCTTCGACGGCGGCCACGATCTCGTCGGTCGAGCGGAAGGTGAGCCCCGCGGTGGCTCGGTGGGCGTAGCGGACGATTCCTTCGGCGTCGATCACGAAAACGCTGCGGCGATAGAACCCGAGCGGTCCCAGGACGCCATAGGCGGAAGCGACTGCCTTGTCGGTGTCGGCCAGCAGAGGGAAGGCGAAACCACCTTGGTCGGATGAGAACTCGGCGTGGCTGTCGACATCCTGGGGGCTCAGGCCCAGCACTACAGCGTCGACCTCAGCGAAGCGCTCGAACTCGTTGGTGTAGGTGTTGAGCTGCCGGGTGCAAACCGCGCTGTTGTCGGCTGGATAGAACACCAACACCACCGGACGTCCGGTGTAATCGGCGAGGCGGTAGCGGCGCGTTCCCTCCTGGGTCCCGTCGGTGCCGTCGGTATCGAAATCCGGGGCGCGATCGCCGACTTTCACCGTCAATTCTCTCCTCCTGTCCGGTCGCGACTGCCAGCACTGCTACTCCTACGTCGACCGGCGCGAATCCGTGATTGACGGCTGGGCCGATCACGGTCGGGATACTCGAGCCGGTCGAGCAGGCCGGCCACCCCGGTGTGAATCTTTTCGATCACGTGCTGAGCGCTGCTGCGCCCCACAAAATGTCCCCCGGCCGTGAGCCCTCCCGCCACCGGAAACGCCATCAGCGTCAAGGGATCGAGACCCGCCAAGGCTCCCGTGACCCCTACCACCGCGGCCCCGGAGACCGCTCCCCCGGCGAGCCAAAAGGCATGGGCCGAACGGGCGGCCGACACGTCGAGGCTGATCCGAACCGAAACCCGGGGCGCAGTCGCGCCCTGGCTTTCGCCGCCACCGTCGCCAACCGTGCTGTCGGCATCGTCGATCTCGGCCACCGAGACCGCCACCTTGCGCACCGACTGCAGGATCAGCCGTCCCCGCAGATCGACACCCCTGCGAACGTGGCCCGCCCAGCCACCCTGGGGCTCCCAGGCCGAACCGTCGGCAAAGATCCGCTTCTGTTCGAACACTTGGCCGCGCAGAAAGCGGCCGATTCGCTTCTCGACCTCGTGGGCCGGACCGGGAACCTCGCGCCGCATCACCAGTTCGCGAGCAGGAAGCAGACCACCGGCATATGGGTCAGGTGTCTCCGCTGCGGGACGCATGACCTCCCCGAGCGCTTGGCGCACCGCACGGGGCGACAGTCCCGCCTCGACCGCGGCCGCTTCCACCACCAACGGATCGAGCCCCTCGGTCGGCACGGGAAGAGCCGACTCGGAGTCGAGCTCGGCGGCCCGGCGCAAGACCGCGGCCAGCTCGGTCTGGGTCAGGTTTCGGGATCGGTCGATCTCACCCACAGAGGCAATCTACGCCGAGAGCGCTTCCATGATCTCGTCGGAGATGTCGAAGTTGGCGTGCACGGCCTGGACGTCGTCGTGATCGTCAAGCAGTTCCAGCACCTTCAGCACTGAGTTGGCCGCCGCCTCGTCGGCCAGGGGCACCGCGGTGGAGGAAATCATCGAGGCCTCTGACGATTCAACCGGTATGCCGGCGTCGTCGAGGGCCTGGCGTAGGTCGGCCAGGTCGCCCGGAGGGCAGGTGACGCGCCAGATTCCACCGTCGTCGACGATGTCTTCGGCGCCGTTGTCGAGTGCTATCAGCATCAGCTCGTCCTCATCGACCGACCCGGGCACGAGCACCACGCCTCGGCGCTCGAACTGCCACGCCACCGCGCCTGGTTCGGCCAACGAACCACCGTTTCGGCTCAAGATGGTGCGGATCTCAGAGCCCGAGCGATTGCGGTTGTCGGTGAGGACCTCGATGAGCAGCGCCACTCCGTTGGGGGCGTAGCCCTCGTAGGTGATCGACTCGTAGGTGAC
>CAYUGQ010000182.1:0-4234 GCA_964444305.1 uncultured Candidatus Sumerlaeota bacterium | reverse complement strand
GATCGTGAGCGTGCAGGACCGGAAGATCGCGACGCTGGGGCAGGAAGTGGCGATCCTCCGCGCGGAGAGACCCGCGGGGCGGTTGCCGGACCCGAAGGGGGAGTCGGCTCCACATGGCTGAGGGAGCGGTCGAGGTCGGCGTTGTCGTCGTCGCTTACAACGGCCGCGCCCACATTGACGAATGCTTGACCTCGCTGCGGCGGGCTTTCGCTACCGAGCCCCTTGTCCAGGCACGCGTGGTTATGGTTGACAATGCCTCGACCGACGGGACCGCTGGGCACGTGGCGGCGCATTATCCGTGGGTGGAGTTGCTTGAAGCGGGGACAAACCTGGGTTTCACCGGTGGCAACAATGCCGGGTGGGGCCATTTACGGCGTCACTACCCATCGTTGCAGTACCTCATGCTCCTCAACCAGGATGCGGTGGTCGAGCATGATTCTATCCGCCCGCTTGTGGAGTTCCTTCAGAACGAACCGTCTGCTGCGGCGGCCCAGCCCCTGATCACGCTATACGATGAGAGCGACCTCATCAACACCGCCGGAACGGTTTGCCACTACCTGGGTTACGCGTCGATCGGTCGCTACCGAGATGCCGTGGGCGCCGTCGAGTCGCCGGTGGAGATCCAGGCGTTCTCCGGCGCCGCCTGCCTGATTCGCTGTCGCGACCTTGAAGCCTCGGGGATCTTCGAAGATTGCCTATTCATGTACTGCGAGGACGTGGACCTCTCCTTCAAGCTGCGAGAGCGCGGGCACGCGCTGTGGCTCGTGCCGAGTAGCCGGGTTCGTCACAAGTACAGCTTCACCACGCCGAGCAAGGCCTATTACTACCTCGAGCGGAACCGTTGGTGGTTGCTCCTCACCCACTACCAGAGTCGAACGCTCTTGCTCGTCGCGCCGGCGTTCCTTGCGATGGAACTGGGGCAGTGGCTGTTCGCCGCGGCGACGGGCAACCTGGCCGCGAAGGCGCGTGCGTGTGCGTGGTGGTCTCGGCCGAGCGTGATGAGTGCGTGCATGCGCGCCCGACGCGCGATCCAGTCCGGACGGATTGTTGCGGACCGCGACTTGATGCGCGACTGGGTTGGGCGCGTCCCCTGGCCCGGGCTAGAGCCGCGCGCGCTGACCGTCGCGAACACGGGTTTCGCGACATACTGGCGACTCATCCGCCCCTGGCTGCCCGCCTCCTGCCCGACGGTGGATCGCGGCGGACGCGCTCGACGTGCTGCCCTCGCTGGGATCGCATTTCAGATGGTTGTCGCGATGGCTCAGTTCGCCATCCTCGCAATCCTCTTCCGTGCGGTCGGCGTGCGGACTTTTGGATTCTGGATCACCGCCGCGTCCGTCGCGATGTGGGCGTCACTGGTGGAGCTGGGAACGGCGAAGTCGCTCGTCAGTTGGCTGAGCCGCGATCCCGGAAGCCCCCGTGCCGGCGCCGAGCGCACCGGCCTTGCCCTCGCGATCACGGCAACACTTTGTGGCGGGCTATCGCTCGCGGTCATCCTTTCTTCGCCGTTCGTTCACTGGCACCAACTTCTCCAAGCCCCCGATGAAGTGGGCCCGGGACTTGTGACCGCAACGGTCATTGCCGCCATCGTCGTCGCGCAGTTGGGTTATATCGCGGGGGTCTCGTTGTTGGTGCTGCTCGCACGGCATCGTGGCGACGCGATGCATGCTGCGGGGATCGTCAGCCAGGTGATCGGCGTCGTCGCCGTCTGTTTACTCGCTTGGGCCGGGGCCCCCCTGTGGTCTCTGGGCGGCGCACTCATGGCGCCTCCGCTGATAGCGGGGTTGATCGGTTGGTGGGTGATTGCCCGGCTCGGCCTCGGGAGCGTTGCGTGGCCGCGCGGGCGCGTCCGACGTGTTGCCGCGGAGGTGCTCAGACTGGCAGTTCGTTTTCTCGCGGCCGATCTTTGTGCGCTGGCGTTGCTGCAGAGCGGGCCCCTCCTCCTTGCATGGTCGCGCGACAGCCACGATGTTGCCGTCTACACCGCCGCGTACCGCCCGGCGGCGCTGCTGATGGCCATCTTCTTCAGTGTCTCGCAGGCGTACTGGCCGGCCTTCGGCGACGCCGCAGTTGCCGGCGATCGCACGTGGGTGCGCTCGGGCTTCGCGACGTCCTTGCGCCTTATCGGCCTCCTGTGGCTCTGTGGCGGGGCGGGCGTGCTGCTTTTCGGCCGGCTGTTCATCCGTGCTTGGCTTGGACCGGAGGTCGTGCCCGACTGGCTCACGTTGTTGGCCTCACTGCTGCTCGCGGGCACCTATGGCCTGTGGCTCTCGTCGGCATCGCTGCTGAATGGGCTAGGATTGGTCGGGCGACAGGCTCTGTCGGCCGTCGCGGCGCTCGCGCTGATCGGCGTCGCCGGGTATGGCCTGGGCCGAGGGTATGGTCCCGCCGGGGTTTTTGTCGCCCAATCGGTAGCCGCCGCTACCGCGGCCGCTTTGAATTATGCGATCGTGAGGCGGCACGCCGCATAAGGCGATCGACGCCGCTAGGGTCGGCAGTCGGGGTGCTTCGAAGGAAACGTGCGTGGCAACTATCGGACAACTGCGCAAGCACCTGGGTTGGCGGCTGGCACCGCGGAACTTGGAGTTGGTGAGGCTCGCGCTGTGGCCTCGCCGACGCCGGACTCGGACACTGCTCGTTGCACCCGGCCTCGAAGTGCCCGACGGGCCCTCGTTCTGCTTCATGTACCACCCAATTTTCAACCTCCACCAGTTCCGGTTCGAAGCGACGCAGGCGGCGCCCCGCGTGCTCGATTGTGGAGCGAACATCGGCCTCGTCACCATCTACGTCAAGCGGCTCCATCCGCGGGCACGGGTCACCGCGTTCGAGCCGGACCCCGAGGTGTTCCGGACACTCCAGGCGAACGTCACGCGACGCTGCAAGTTGGAGGACGTCGAGCTTGTGAACGCGGCGGTATCGGTCGACAGCGCAGACGCAGTGTCGTTTCAGAGCGAGGGACTAGACAGCGGACGTCTTGGTCGCGCGCTCGCGGGGGCCGCAGAGATCACGGTCCGCACCAGCCGGCTTCGCGAATGGCTGACGGAGCCGGTGGACCTGCTCAAGCTCGACATCGAGGGGGCGGAGCTAGCAGTCCTGGAAGATTGTCAGGACCGCCTGCACCTCGTTAAAAATCTGTTCGTCGAATATCACTCGTTCAAGGAGGAACCGCAGGAGATCGATCGCTTGATCACCATCCTGCGCGACTCCGGCTTCCGCCTGGATTTTCACAGCGAGCGTCTAGCACGGTCCCCCTTCCTCGGGCCCGAGGTCTATCTCGGCATGGACGCGCAGCTGAATATCTTCGCTCGTCGATCGTGATGCCTATCAGACCAACCATCTTCATCCGCGCGCGCAACGAGGCCGAGGCGTTGCCGCCGACGCTGCGGGCGGTGATCGAACAATCCCACCCGCTGGAGCAATTGATCGTCCTCGATCACGCTTCGCAGGACGGTACTGCCAACGTCGCACGATCAATGGGCGCGGAGGTCTATCCAATCGGGGAGGATGAGTTCTCCTACGGGCGTGCGCTGAATCGATCGCTCCTGTACGCGCGGGGCGACGTAATCGTGTTTCTCTCAGCGCATTGCCGGCCGCTCCACCGCCGGTGGCTCGAGGATTTGCTGCGCCCGCTCGCGAACGACCGGGTCGGCGCGACCTTCGGCCGGCAGGTTGCAAGAAGAGGCGTCAATCCTTTCGAGGCGTGGGAAACGTTGCGTGCGTTCCCGCCGACGCCGAGTCCTCTGTTCCGTGCCCTCGGTTGCCAGTCGCCACGTTTCAGCAATGCGAACGCTGCCGTCCGTACGGCATCGCTCCGGCGTCACCCGTTCGACGAATCGCTCAGCTTTGCTGAGGACGTGGCGTGGGAACGCGAAATGCGTGGCGCAGGCGAGGGCGTCGTCTATGTCGCGAAGGCGGCTGTCGAGCATTCCCACGCGATGGGCCCGCTCCAGATCGAGAGGCGGATGCAACTCGTTGGCCGAGCGGTCGTCGAGCGCGGAGACGACACGGTCTTCCGCCACGCGCCGGTGCGCTGGCTCGCGCTGTTCGCCTGTTGCGGGATCGATCTCGCTTACTGCGCCACCACCGGTCAGTTTGGGTGGATGCCGCGATCCTGGTCTTATCGGCGCGCGCAGCTGCGCGGATTGGCAGAAGGGTTGACCGCCGCAGGTGGGGCCCGCTAGTACTCCCTCCGCTGCCGCGCCGGTGGGATGTTCAGTTGCTTGCGGTATTTCGC
>CAYUGQ010000181.1:0-4263 GCA_964444305.1 uncultured Candidatus Sumerlaeota bacterium | reverse complement strand
AATTTCGTGCAGGCCTACAATAACCTGGCCACGCTGTACGCCCTCAAGGGCGAAAAGGAAAGAGCACTAAAGACCTGGCAGAGAAGTCTGGATATGAACCCAGATCAGCCAGAAGTCGTAGCCGACATGGAGATGTATAAAACCGGTATGAGCCCCAGTGACGATGATCTGGAAACCCGGAAGCTGGTTGAGGGCAACAATCCCGATCGCGTGGACTGATAGTGTTGAATGGTTCCTGGTTATGAAATTGATCCCCAGCCGACGATAGTTTGCGTCAGTCACAGGTCATGGGAATGTCCTGAGCAGCCGAGGTACCGGGAGCTTTTTAGCCGCCTGGGCGACCGTGGGTATAGAATTTTTTATTTCGAGTGCCGGGCGGATTTTCTGCCCGGCTCTTCTTATGAAGTCCCCGATAATGTTGTGCGTGTAGTGCTGAATTGCACTGCGGCTCCGCGGGGGAGTCGTCTGAGCCGATGGCGGGCGGCGCAGATAATCGCAGGGACTTTAAAAAAGCACCTAGTTTCCCGGCCGTTTCTCTGGTTTAATCATCCGTCACTGTTTGGTGTGGGCTATTCCCAGCTTGATACTGGGATTATTTATGACTCGGGAGAAATTTTATATACCGGTGCCGACTCAGATGATGATCTCTATTTTGAAGAACTGATGCTGCTGGCGGAAGCGGATCTTGTGCTGGCCAACGGACCGACGATCGAGCATCATCTTCATAAAATGAGCGAGGTGCTGAGAAGTGACCTTGCAACCCGTAAACGTCCGGACAGTAAAGTGCCCCTTGCGGCGCCGGTGCTTATGGCTTCCCCGGAGAATCTTGATGTGAAAGCCTGGGATATGGCGGCGGACGTGGTGGCTGGATTTTTAAGTCGAATTAACCAGCAGGTGCAGGCGGGTCGAAGCTGAATGGAGCAAATGTCCACTGCGGAAAAGATAGCTGCCGTTCTGAATGGGGAAGCATTTCACGGGGAAGAATTTCCTGATAATGTCCAGGCAGGCACGGCTCTGCGGGCCATTGTGGAATTGCTGGATTTAAAGGATCGGGAGCTGGTGGAGGCCATCGTGGGCAGGGTGTTGACCTCTGCGGACCCACAAATGGCTTTATACAATCTGCAGCGATTTATGGAGGCGGCGCCGAATCCCGAAGAGGTGCGAATTGCGATGAAGCGTTCGCCAGATACGGTGAATGCGCTTGTTACGCTGATGGCTGGTTCGCAATTTTTGAGTGATGTGCTGATTGCTCAGCCGACGTTGTTTTCGTGGCTGATTTCTCATGAGACTTTGTTTGCGCCGAGGGGACCGGAATATTACGAGCAGGGTGCGGCGCAGGCGGTGGAGGGAATTACGGATCGGTCGGATCAGCGGGCGGCGCTGAGCCGCTGGCGTCGGCAGGAGTATCTGCGAATCGGTTTGCGGGATCTGCTGAGAATTGCTGACGCGGAGGAGGTATCGCGGGACATTTCTGACCTGGCCGAGGCCATTATTGACCAGGCGGCGCAGTTAATTTTTGATGATCTGACCAAACGGTTTGGGGTGCCGACGCCGGAGGATTCGCCACTTCAGAAATTTGAGGTTGTTTCCTGGCCGACCGCAGCGACGGCGGAAGCGGATACGACCTCTACGGGGATGTGTGTGCTGGGGATGGGGAAACTGGGGGGACGGGAGCTTAATTTCTCGTCGGATATTGACCTGGTTTTTATTTATGAAGCGGAGGGGGAAACCAGTGGGCGCATGGAGGGAGCCCGCCGGGTGGCGGTGATTTCCAACCATGATTTTTATACGCGGATGGGGGAGGCGCTGATTCGGTTTTTGTCGCAGCGGGGGCCGGATGGGAATCTGTTTCGGGTGGATATGCGACTGCGGCCGGAGGGGATGGATGGTCCGCTGGTGAGATCGCTGGAGGCGTTGGCGGTGTACCTGAGTACGCAGGCGCGGGACTGGGAGCGGCTGGCGTATTTGAAGGCTCGGGTTGTGAGCGGACCGCGTCGGCTGGCGGAAAAGCTGTACCGGATTATTTCAGAGTTTGTTTTTGCGAGTATGGATGCGCAGCGGATTATCAGCGAGGTCCAGGATTTGAAGGTGCGGATTGATCGGGAGGTGATCAACAGTGACCTTTATCGAAGAGAGGTGAAACGGGGGTACGGGGGGATTCGGGAGATCGAATTTGTGATTTCTGCTATGCAGATAATCCACGGATATCATCATCATGCGTTGCGGGTTAGGAATACTTTTCTGGCGATTCAGCGTTTGCTGGAAACGCATATCCTGGATGGGGAGGCGGCGCAGTTTTACTTGAGGGCGTATTCGTTTTTGCGGATGGTGGAGCATCGCCTGCAGATGGCGCAGGAGGCGCAGACGCATACCCTGCCGCCGTTTGGTTCGGAATTTGAAGGGATGGCGCGGCGATGTGGTTTTGATAATGGCGAGGTGTTTTGGCGGGAGTATCGGGCTTTAGCGGATGAGGTTCATCGGCGGTTCAGGGATTTTTTTGAACATGACGTGAGCAGCCTGGAGCAGGCGCAAAAAGATGTACTGACGATCCTGGATCGGAATTCGTCGGAGGAGGATGCTGTTGCGGCGCTGAGCCGACGGGGGATTGATGATGGAGCTGCGCTGAGGCAGATTCATGCGTTGGGGTATGGAACGCGGGAGGTTTTTGTGGCGGCGGAGGGGCAGCGTTTTTTTGAGCAAATGTTGCCGTCGCTGTTGCGGATGACAGTTGCGGCCCCTTTTCCGGGGCGGGTGTTTTCTCAACTGCATTCGTTTGCGCTGGCCATTAAGGGGATCACCTATTATTATGAGGTGCTGGCGCAGCACCCGGATATTTTGAAATTGCTGGTGACGCTTTTTGGGACAAGCGAGGCGTTATCGGCGTCGTTCATTGCGCATCCGGAGTTTTTTGACAGTCTAATCAGCACGCGGGTGTTGAATGAGAAGGATGAAGATGGGGCGCGGCGGCGGGAGCGAATGGGTGGGGTGCTGGCTGTGAAATCTCCGGGGCGGCGGATGGAAATGTTGCGGCGGGCGGTGAAGTTTGAGCAGATCGTGGTGGCCCTGAAATACCTGATGCGGATTGAGTCGCTGGAGGAAAGTTTGAAACGTCATTCAGCAGTAGCGGACGATGCGGTGGGGTTGGCGGTGCATTTGGGGGTGGCACGGTTGCTGGCTAAATGGGGCGGGGTGGACCGGGTGGGGGATGATGAGGTGAGGTCGCTGGTGGCGGAGGTTGCGGAGCGGTTTTCGATTATGGCGCTGGGGAAATTTGGTGGGCGCGAGTTGAACTTTTTCGGGGATCTGGACGTGATTTTTGTGTATGACGGGAGTCGAAATGTTCCGTCGGCGGGGGCTGGGTTTTATGCGAATAAGCAAGAGTTCTATGATGCGGTGGTGGATGCGCTGAGTGCGGTTTTGTCGGACCAGGTGAAGGGGGGACGGGCGTATGTGCTGGATGCGCGGCTGCGGCCGCATGGTCAGGGGGGGGCAATGACGGCGGAACTGGCGAGTTATCGGGAGTACATCGCGGAGACGGCGGGGGTGTGGGAATTGCAGGCGCTGACGCGGGCGCGCACGGTTTGGGGAACGGATGAATTTAGAAATGCTCTGAAAGCGCAGGGGCGGCGGCGTGTGGGGAGTCTGGACGGGAATGCGATCTGGAAGGAGATAGCGGGGATGCGTTTGCGTATCGAGGAGTCAGCGGAGGTGGATGAAGGGATGATTGAGGTGAAGCGGTCGGCGGGAGGATTACTGGATGTGGAATTTTTAATCCAGTATTATACGCTGACGGCGGGGATGCCGTGGGGGGGAGGGAGTGAGAATTATTTTGAGGTTTTGGGGAGCGAGAGGATGCTGGGCAGGCGCGGTGGCGCGGCGCTGCGGGCAGGGTATGCGGTTCTGCGGGCGGTTGAGAACACGATCCGGCTGGTTACTGGGAGCTCGGCGAGCAGTGTTCCAAAGCACGGCGAAACTGCCAGGGCGATTGCGGTGGCTCTGAACTTTGGTACGGCGGATGATTTGGCGGAGGCTGTTGAGGAGGCCAAAGGGGTGATTCGTGGGGTGTGGTTGGCCAATAGCCGGTAGTGGAAAGTGGTTGGTGTTTTTGTGCTTTTGATCCTCGATTGTTTTGTTGTTGTCAGTTACTGGTGATGCTTAAATAATGGTGCTTCGCCGGCGAAGCTGTTGTGCTTCGTTTGTGCTGCTCAAACGGCAATCAATGAGTCTGTCTGTGGAGACTTCCCACAGACGGCGAGATGACAT
>CAYUGQ010000180.1:0-4297 GCA_964444305.1 uncultured Candidatus Sumerlaeota bacterium | reverse complement strand
AAACGACAAATGGCCAGCAACTATCGCTAGTCACTGGCCACATGCCACAAATCACTATTTGCTAATTACGACTCGTCGGAATCACCGGTTTCTTTGGAATCACCGGACTCTGGAGAATTATCCACTTCGTCTTCCCCGGCTTCGGCACCCTCTGCATCTACGTCATCCAGATCGGTACCTTCGATGATCTCCGCGCCTTCCAGCTCTTCGTCGTCATCTTTTTCTGCCAGTCGGGCCACGCCCATGACTTTGTCATCTTCCTGCAGATTAATCAGACGAACGCCCTGGGTGTTGCGGCCAATCGTTCGTGTATCAGCCACGCGGCTGCGGATCGACATGCCTTCCCGCGTAATCATGATCAGTTCATCTTCATCAATCACTTCCTTCACGGCAACCACTCGGCCATTCCGGTCATTCGCCTTGATGTTGATCACACCCTTACCGCCACGATTCGTCAGGCGATAGTCTTCAACATTGCTCCGTTTGCCATAACCATTCTCGCAAACAGTCAGCAAATCAGCCCCCGGACGCGGTGTTTCCACACCGATCACATGGTCTCCGGGGTTCAGGTTAATTCCCTTCACGCCACCCGTAAACCGGCCCATGCTGCGAACATTGGTCTCATGGAAGCGGCACGCCATTCCCATCTGGGTCGCCAGGATCACTTCGCTCTGACCATTGGTCAGCTTCACATCGCAAAGCTCATCCCCCTCCTCGATGTTGATGGCCTTGATACCCACCTTGCGAGGGTTCTTATAGAGGCTGAGAGACTGCTTGCACACCTGACCCCGCTTTGTCGCGAAAATCAGGTAGCGGCTTTCATCAAAATTATTACCCACCGGCAACACCGCCCGGATCTGCTCTCCATCTTGCAACTGCAGCAGGTTCACTACCGGACGCCCTTTGGTGGCCCGGCCGCCCTGGGGTATTTCGTAAACCTTCAGCCAGTGCGCCTGGCCCCGGTCTGTGAAGAACATCAGGTAATTATGAGTGGTCCCGATAAACAGGTGCTCCACCCAGTCCTCTTCCTTCGTCTCCACTCCCGTTGAGCCGCGCCCGCCCCGTTTCTGGCGGCGATACAGCGCCGTGGGCGTCCGCTTGATATAGCCGGAGTGAGAAATGGTGATCACCATGTTCTCCTCAGCGATCAGGTCCTCAATGGAAAGATCGCCTGTATCTTCCACGATTTCCGTCCGCCGCGCGTCGCCATACTTGGCTTTTACTTCCAGCAGTTCTTTTTTGACGATCTTCCACACTTCGGAAGTTTCCGCCAGAATTTCTCGATAGCGGACAATCGCTGCCACCAGTTCTTCTGCTTCATGGTACAGCTTGGTTTTTTCAAGCTGGGTCAGGCGGCTGAGGCGCATTTCCAGGATCGCCGTGGCCTGTTCCTCGCTCAGCGGAACCGCCTCGATAACGTCCGGATCAACCTGACGAGCCATTTCCATCGGAACCTTAAATGTCGCCATAAGGGTTCTTTTGGCTTCTTCCGGGTTGGCCGCGGCGCGGATGATTTTGATCACTTCATCAATATTATCCTGCACCACAACGAGGCCGTGAACAATGTGGAGGCGGCGCTCAGCGCGATCGAGTTCAAATCGGGTGCGGCGCACCACCACGTCGCGGCGGTGGTTCAAATAGTGCTGCAACATCTGCGGCAGGCTCAGGTATCGCGGGCGGCCATCCACCAGCGCCAGCATGATTACGCCAAAAGTCGTCTGAAGCTGGGTGTGCTTGTAGAGGTTATTAATCACCACCTCCGGCACTTCGCCCTTTTTCAGCTCGATGACGATGCGCATGCCGTTACGGTCAGACTCATCCCGCAGGTCGCTAATTCCGGTCAGCTTTTTATCGCGAACGAGGTAGGCAATTTCTTCCACCAGGCGCGACTTGTTTACCTGGTAAGGCAATTCCGTAACAATAATAGCTTCGCGACCCAGCTTGAGCTGTTCCGTGGCCACTTTGGCCCGCATCACCACACGGCCGCGGCCTGTGGAGTAGGCGTCGATTATGCCTTTGCGACCGCGGATATACCCCCCCGTGGGGAAGTCCGGACCGTGCATCTTTTTCATAATGTCCGCAACAGTCACGTTAGAATTATCGATCATCAGCACACAGGCGTCGATGACCTCGTTCATGTTATGGGGCGGAATATTGGTGGCCATGCCGACGGCGATACCGCCGGAGCCGTTAACGAGCAAATTTGGGAAGGCCGCAGGCAGCACCAGGGGTTCCTGGTGGCTGGAGTCATAGTTCGGGCCGAAGTCGATGGTGTTTTTGTCAAGATCCTGGAGAAGCAGCGAAGCGTGATGGCTCAGCCGTGACTCTGTATAACGCATGGCCGCAGCGGGATCGCCGTCGACGGAGCCAAAGTTTCCCTGGCCGTCAATCAGCGGATAGCGCAGCGAGAACGGCTGGGCCATACGGACCAGGGTGTCATAAATGGCGGAGTCGCCGTGGGGGTGAAAGTTACCCATTACGTGACCGACGCTTTTGGCGGACTTCTCATATTTATGGGTCGGACCAAAACCCAGATCATGCATACCGTAAATCACACGCCGGTGAACAGGCTTCAGGCCGTCACGCACATCTGGCAGCGCGCGGCCCACAATGACAGACATCGCATAATCAATGTACGACGTCTTCATCTCATCTTCGATTTTTATCGGTATGATCTGTTCGCGGTTATCTTGCATGGTTCTCCCGGGTTACTATAGGCATAAAGAAGCTGCTGCCATTAAAGGGCGCATCTTCACAACCTAAAAATCTACTCTGAAAGGGCAGGAATGTTCCAATTAGGGCCGTAAGGGGCTGTCAGGGGCGTTTTAAAGCCAGTCGATACGAAACCAGTCGAAATGTGCCGGGGTCTGATCACGTACGCCCGGAGACCATGCGCCTAGCCCAACGTGGGTGAACTCCATTCCTTCAATATTAACTTCCCGCCCGGCGGGCTGCCAGGTTACGCCGTCGGCGCTGGCAAATACTTTCAGGCTGTTGCCGCGCTTTTCGAGCCGGAGACAGACGGGCCAGCCAATGGCATTGGGGAATACGGCGGCGTTGGCTTTGCCAAATCGTTCCACCGTGGTGACGAACTGAAGCTCTGGCCCCATCAGCATGGCTGCGGCTAGAAGAACATAATTATCGTCGTCCCGCCAGAGGGTTAGAAAGGCTTGTTCATGAAGTCGGGCGGCGTTCATGGTCACGCTGGTTTCCAGCGCGAAATCTTTTGCTCCATGGGGCAGGCGCTGGAGGAATACATTTCGCCCTTCCATCTGGTGGCGCCACAGGTCGGCGCTGCCTGCTTTAATAGTAAGCTGGCCGTTATTAATGGTCCAGGATTCGGGATGGTTGTTGAAAATTTCCCATTGGGTCGAATCCAGGGTGTCGCTGGAAAAATCATCAGATACGGCTGGTGAAAGAGTTTGTGACCCGGACGGAAGGGGCTGGGGGGTGACGGTGGGGCCGGCGGCCAGACGCAGGATATCCGGGCCGTCGCCAGCGGGGTCGAAAACAAGGCGGTCCAGCGCCGCCATCCGCTTGATGGTCCAGGGGCCGGTATGGCGATGATACATCACGAACAGCTCGGTTTTATCGGGCGACCAGGCCAGACCATTGTGGCCGGGGCCTTCCACTTCGGGAGTTCTGCTCAGGATTGGGTTGGTCTTTGATTTTGTCCAGGGCCCCAGGGGCGACTTTGCGGTGGCGTAGCCGAGGGCGTATTCTGCTTCCCAGAAGGCGCTGCCGCTGTAGATCATGTAGAGTGTGTCTTTGTGACGGTGGATAATGGGGGCTTCGATCCAGAGGTCTTCCCAGCCAAATTCTGAGGTAAGGCAGACGGTGGGCGATGTCAGCAGGGATTTAAAATCGGGGGCCAGTCTTGCTCCGAGGATCCGGGATGGCGGGTCATTCTCAGGGCTGGCGTAGACAAAATATTCCCCGGATTTGTCGTCGTGATAAATATGGCTGTCGATGATGGATTGATCAGGAAAGAGCGGGCCTGCATAGTCTTTAAAGGGCCCGAGGGGGGAATCGGATTTCGCGAGCAGGATGTTGCGCCGGTTTTCTGGCTGGTTTCTGGCTGTGTAATGAAGGTACCAGGCGTTATCTTTCTTTACGACTTCAGGAGCCCAGAATTGCTGGGTGCCCCAGGAGTTTTTATCCGGCTGATAACAGACTCCGGCGCGGGTCCAGCGCACGAGATCCGGCGAGGTGAACACTTGAAATCCGGGTCCGCCGTAATCGGTGGTGCCGTACATATAGTAGGTGTCACCCTCTTGCAATATAAAGGGATCGGCAA
>CAYUGQ010000179.1:0-4317 GCA_964444305.1 uncultured Candidatus Sumerlaeota bacterium | reverse complement strand
CCTGCTGAATCGTAACCGCAATCCCCGCTTCGCCAAAGCCTTCCGCCATCCGCTGTTTCAGTTTTACCGCTGAGGTGTTCAGCATGTCATAAAGGCCCACACCCAGCTCCCGGATTTGCCGTAACATAGCAAGCCCCGCAGCCGTAGTCACCGGATTCCCAGAGAGAGTCCCGGCCTGATAAACCGGCCCCAGCGGAGCCAGCTCTTCCATCAATTCCTTGCGCCCGCCATAAGCCCCTGAGGGCATCCCCCCGCCGATAATTTTCCCGAAACAGGTTAAATCAGGCTGCACACCATACAGGCCCTGCGCCCCGGCAGGTCCCAATCGAAACCCTGAAATCACTTCATCGAAAATCAGTAGAGAATCATGCGCCGCCGTCAGTTCACGGACATGCTGCAAATACCCCGGCTGCGGCAAAACCACCCCCATATTAGCCGGCACGGGCTCCAGAATAACCGCGGCGATTTCATCTCCAAACTGCTCAAAAGCAGCCGACATGGCATCTGAATCATTGAACTCAACAACGATAGTTTCCGCCGCAAAGGAATCCGGCACTCCTGCTGTCCCCGGCAGGCCTAGTGTCGCCGCCCCACTCCCTGCACTCACCAGCAAGGAATCCACACTACCATGGAAACAGCCGGCACATTTGACTATCTTGGACCGCCCCGTCACCCCACGCGCCAGGCGAATCGCTGAAGTCGTCGCTTCCGAACCGCTGTTTACAAAGCGCACCATTTCAACCGACGGCACCATTTCGCAAACCAGCTCCGCCAGTTCCACCTCAGCTTTAGTCGGTGCACCATAACAGGTACCATGGGCCACGGCCTCACAAATAGCCTTAACCGCCACTTCCGGGGCATGACCCAGCAGTAGGGGCCCATACGACATGACGTAATCAATATAGACGTTGCCGTCGATATCAGTGATCTTCGCCCCCGCTGCATGACGGATGAACGGCGGAATCCCGCCCACAGAATTGAAAGCCCGGACGGGGCTGTTCACGCCTCCCGGCAAGTGTCGCCGGGCCCGCAGGAACAGATCCGACGAAACAGGACGGCCGGAATCAGTCATTCTGAACCCGGAGGGGAAGAGCGGTGTGGGTTTGATCCCGAATGCATTGATCGATCCTGCGGAGACAACCACTGGCGCGGAATCCCAACGATGTTCTCCAGGTTATGTCGAACCTGCGCCAAGGATATCATACTGGCGCACTTGAGGCACTGATAATCATCCCGCTCCGGCAGGCGATCAAACCCCGTCTCCACAGGTGCTTCCGGATCAAGCTGAAGCTGAAACCGGTACGCCGACCCACACCGGCTACATGTCACATCAGCATTCGCGCTCCGAATCACATCCGGCTGCATCAGCAACGCTTCAATCTCTTCTCGCGTCCGGGGCCGTCTCGGAAATGGTGGTTTTGCTATAAAGAAATGCTCCGCCAGAAAATCCCCGTCCATAAAAAGGGAAAGCGTATATCGTCCCTCGCTGGGCAACGGAAAACTACCAAACTCAAAAATCACATTCGCCACGCTTTCCGGCGATTCCAGCTTAAGATGACCCTTGGTATTGCCCAGATTTCGCCCGTCGGGACCCGACACATGCAATTCCAGATCATGCTCTCCCGGTTCGCCAGAAAAGCCCGACAAAAGAAAAAAACGCTTATGGGTTGCCGGAAAGATAAACGAATAGATCGTGTCAAAAATACCAAAAGCGCTGAACTTGCCCTGCTCATTGCGGACTTCATCGCACTGGATAAAGTATTTAAGTTTGGGACGGGTCATACATCTCTCATTTGGCGGGGGGTATCTAACATATTAAAAGTATAGACACATTTCCCAGAAATTTCGTGTGGATTCAAACAAACTTGTTCCTCAATGTGCCAATGCCTTCAATGGTTACTTCCACAATATCATCCCGCTTTAGCAGCACCTGCGGGGACCTATGCACACCCACTCCGGCCGGCGTGCCTGTCGATATTATATCCCCCGGTTCCAGCGTAAGCGATGCCGACACAAACTCGATGAGTTCATCAATCGGGAAAATCATGTTACCCGTGTTGGAATCTTGCATCCGCTCACCATTAACGTCCGTCCGCAGCGCAAGGTTTTGCGGGTCAGGGATTTCATCGGCCGTAACCAGGCATGGTCCGCAAGGCGCAAAGCCATCCTGGCTCTTCGCCCGAACCCACTGACCGTCCGTCCGCTGCAGATCGCGAGCGCTCACATCCAGCAAAGCCATATATCCAAAGATATAAGAAAACGCATCCGCCCGCTTCACATTGCGCGCCTGCTTGCCTATCACCACCGCCAGTTCACCCTCGAAATCCAGCTCTGAAGTATTGGAAGGGATCTGGACGTCGTCCGTCGGGCCGGCCACTGTGTTCGCAAATTTCGCAAACAACATGGGCCGTTCCGGCTTAGGCTTATTCTGTTCCTCACAATGATCCAGATAGTTCAGGCCAATGCAGATAATTTTCGTCGGATCAGGGACGGGCGCCAGCAACTTTGCCTCTGCCACCGCTATACCACTCGCGGGTAGAGGAGAGGCAGCCAGTGTCTCGGAGAGCAATGGCAAAACAGATTCCGCCTCAGCCAGCAGACCCCGCATATTATCCTGCTCAATTGCCGACGGCGCAGTCTTACCGCCCTCACGGAAAAGCTCCGCACAGTTATAAATCCTGCCGTCATGCTCCACGCCAATGGCCGGCTCGCCATTATGGACATAGCGATAGAGTTTCATCTCACCTAAACCTCTTTCTCAACAATTGAAGCCGATTCCGCCGCAGCCAGCGCCGCGCGATAAACTTCTATAATTCCGACGCCGGCACTTTTTGCCGCCGCCAGGCAGTCGTTATACTCCGGCGTCCGCCGCAGCGGCTCATCCGCCCAAAGCGCCACCTTAACGCCGATCTCGCCATAAGGCGTCGAAACAGATTCCGTCCGCCGTGGCAGGCTCAGCCGCTCACAAGGGATAACCTTCGCCCCCAGGGTGGTTGTCTGCTTAAAAATGATTTCCAGCAATGAATCGACCCGCCCAGGTTCCGTCAAAACATGCAGGCTCGTCGCCGGTCGATTTTTTTTCATTTGTATCGGCACAAAATGACAATCCAGCGCGCCAGCCTGCATAATCGTATCAAGCGCCGCCCCCAGCAGCTCCGCCGGCATATCATCAATCTCCGCCATTACAACCAGCAGGTTTTCGCGCTTAACCGGCAAGGTAGATCCCGGAATGCCATAAGTGGCCGACACCGCATCCCCCAAAAGTACCCTCAGGTAATTGGTATGTTGCGGATACTCCCTCGTCCCGGCCCCATAACCAATCTTGTCGATGACGAAACCCTCCAGGGGACCAAACGATTCCGCCAGCGTAGTCAAAATAGCCGCGCCCGTTGGCGTCGTCAGTTCTCCAGAGACTGGCCCTGTGCAAATCGGCTTGCCCTTTAATAACCGCGCTGTGGCCGGGGCTGGAACCGGCATTTCTCCATGCGCCGCAAACACCGTCCCGCTCCCAACCGCCACAGACGACGCCAGCACACGGGTGATTCCCAACCGTTCCACGCACCACATCGCCCCTACAATATCCACAATGGCATCCACCGCCCCAACCTCATGGAAATGCACTTCGTCCATCGTCGTTTCATGAACCGCAGCCTCCTCCACGGCAATCCGGCGAAACGCCTCTATCGCTCGCTGCTTTACAGAAGCACTGAAATCACTCTTATTAATGATATCCCGGATTTCGTTAAAACCGCGATGGTGATGATGATGGTCATGGCTGTGTGCATGGGAATGGTCGTGCGAGTGATCATGGGAGTGACTGTGGGAAGATTCATTTTCATGATGATGATCATGGCTGTGTCCATGATGTTCATGGGAATGACTATGCCCGTGATCATGTTCATGGTCGTGAGAATGGCTGTGGCTATGCTCATCTGAATGATCGTGATCATGCTTATGGTCGTGGTGATGGTGGCTGTCCGCGCCGTTCAGCAGTTTTACCTGAACCTGTGTGCCACCAATGCCACACCGTTGCACATGACGCGCAGTAATCTCATAACCACCCACCGGCAGCGACGCCAGCGCCGCCTTCAATTCTACAAAGGGAACGCCCAGGTCCACCATCGCCCCCAGAACCATGTCCCCGCTGATCCCGCTAAAGCAGTCAAAATATGCAACCGTCATAATTTAAGCCCTTCCCTCAGAGGTTTCGCCACCCGGTCCAGCCTGCCTGCTGCCAACCTGATTAATCATATGCGCGAGCAAGGCTCCGCCAAATCCGTTGTCAATGTTAACCGTACCGATCCCCCCGCTGCAGGA
>CAYUGQ010000178.1:0-4364 GCA_964444305.1 uncultured Candidatus Sumerlaeota bacterium | reverse complement strand
CCCCTAAGACACCCCCCGCGCGCCCCCGCAGCAGCAGCCTACTCAGCCCCCCCCGGCGCGAGCCCCCCTGCCGGGTGGGGCTTTGTTGCTGGTGTGGCCGGCGGCGAGTCGGTTGATTTTGGGGATTGTGGAGGGGTTTCCGTTGTTGCCGTTGAAGGTTAAGAAGGGGCTGGCGGCGATTATTAACACGTTTGCGGAGGGGATGCATTCTTTGCGGAGCCCGAAGCTGATTTTGATTGTGACGCTGCAGTCTGTGGCGGTGTGGATGACGGTGGCGTGGAGTATGCAGATTATGCCGTATGGTTTTGAGGGGATGCGGGCGATGACGATGTCTGAGGCGGTGGCGCTGATGGTGATTAGCTGCCTGGCGATTTTGATTCCGGCGGCGCCGGGTTATTGGGGTTTGATGGAGCTGGGAATAAAGTTTGGAATGGTTATTCTGGCGGTTGACACTAATCCGAGCCGGGTTATGGCTTATGCGTTAGTTGTTCACGCTTTGCAGTATTTTCCTATTACGGGGATTGGACTTTACAGTTTATGGAAATCGCAGATTACAGTTTCGGAGATTCAGGAAGAGCGGCCGGGGGCGGAGGCTTGAGGCGGGGGCTGATGATGATGGTGTTGGCGGGGTTGTGTTTGCAGGGTGGTGTTGTTTTGGCTCAAACTACTAATACGGTTATGGTTAATAATATGACGACGAATTCGCAGGCGCAGACGGCTAAGGATGATGCAAGGTCGACTAATACGATCTTCAAGGGCGGCATTGTGAGGGGGCCGCGGGATAAGAAGGTGATGGCGCTGGAGTTTACGGGGGGGAGCTTTGCGGAGGGGGGGACGGTTATTATGGATACGCTGGCGAAGCATGGGATTAAGGGTTCGTTTTTCTTTACGGGGGATTTTTTGCGGGAGCCGGAGTTTAAGGGGCTGATTGAACGGATTCGGGATGAGGGGCATTACCTGGGGGCGCATTCTGATAAGCATCCGCTTTATGCGACTTGGGAAAATCCGCCGAAGCTGCAGATTTCGAAGGAGGATTTTAACCGGGATCTGGATGGGAACATGGCGGAGCTGGAGCGGTTTGGGGTTGGGCTGAAGGACGCGAAGTTTTTTGTGCCGCCGTATGAGCATTATACGCAGGAGATTTCGGACTGGACGGCGGAGCGGGGTATGATTTTGATGAATTATACGACGGGGACGCGGAGCAATGCGGATTACATGCAGGATGATGATCCGAAGTTTGTTTCGTCGGTGGATATGGTGAAGTCGATTTTTGATTATGAGGAGAAGGATCCGGATGGTTTGAACGGGTTTATTTTGCTGACGCATGTGGGGGCGGGGCCCGGTCGGACGCGGGACAAGTTGTTTAATCACTTGGATGAGATTATCACGGAGTTGAAAGGGCGAGGGTATTCTTTTGTGCGGGTGGATGAACTGCTGAGCGAATAGGGTTGATTGTCTGGCATTTTTCCTGCGTGATACAGGGAAAATTTATGGTTTAATGCTGAACAACAATAGAGGATTTTCCGTTGGCACGAATTTACGAGTTTCCCCATGATGGTGAGCAGGTTCCGGATCTGGAAGGTTCGGATATTACGGCGTTTGATCCGGTGACGCGGCGTGCGTTGCTGAAGTTTTGGATTGCGGCGCCGGGGATTGTGGTGGCGGCGGCGGTGCTTTATTTTCTTAGCCGGAGTGGGCGGATTGATCCGACGGTGGCGATTTCGGTGGCTGTGGCAGTGGCGGTTTGTGCGGTGGTTTTGCTGTTTATTATGAACAGGTCGCTGTTGAGTATGCGGGTGGTTTCTGTGGAGGATGCGTCGCTGGATAAGCGGGCTGAGATGGGGCTGTCGCAGTTGGATGACCGGTTTGCGATTTTTAGTGAGGTGTCTGCTGGGGATCATGTGGTGGATCAGCTTGTGGTGGGGCCGAGTGGTGTTTATACGGTGAAGGCTTCGGCGACGATGGAGAAGGATGGCTGGGCGCGGGCGGCGGATATTGAACAGTTGCTGGCGGAGGGGGAGGCTGTTGATGAGTTGTTGAGATCGCTGGTGCCAAATCTTTCGCTGGAGAATCAGACGGTATTGTGTGTGCCGGCGGGGACGACGGTTCGGCTGGACCAGGAGTCGCGGGGGGTTTGGATTGTGCCGGCGGATAAGCTGGCGGTTTCTTTGATTAAGCGGTCTACGAGCGAGGGGGCTATTGGACAGAATGTGAATGAGACTGGGGCTTTTTCGAGTGATGCGATGCAGTCTGCGGCGGTGGAGCGGGCGCTGGCTCATCACTGGGATATTCCGACGCGGCGGAACCGGACTGATTTTGCTCCGCCGTCTGACCTAACGGGGGATTTTCCGCCTCAGGCTACTACTGAATGACGGGGTATGTTGGGCTTGGTGGGCGAATGATGCTGCGGGGGTTTGTGGCGGGTATTGGGTTTTGTTGTGCAGTGGGGTTTTCAGTGGCTGGGGGGCTTCCGGAAGCGCTGGATGGCGGGACGTCGGTTACTGTGGAGGGGGTGAAGGAGCCAATTGTTTACTTTGATGCGGGCCGGCTGACTGTTGAGGGGAAGGGCTTTGATGATACGGTGACGACGTGGTCGCGGGTGTCGGAGCGGTATCGCGGGAAGGTTTCGGAGGGTGTGTGGAATAATGGGATGATGTCAGCGGGGGTGGCGGTGCGTTTTGTGACGGATTCTCCGATGATTTTTGCTTCGTGGGAGGCGCCGCGGGGATTTATGAATCATATGGCGCCGACGGGGAGCAATGGTTTGGATTTGTATGTGTGGCGGGAGGATGATTGGTTTTATGCGGGTACGGGTGTGCCGCGGGGAACGACGTCTACGCAGGATTTGCGGATTTGGCCGCGGCAGTTTGGGGTGGCGCAGGAGGAGCTTGCGGCGGAGGGTGCACTGCGGGAGTATTTGCTGTTTTTACCGACTTATAGCCCTACGAATGCTTTGAGGCTGGGTGTGCCTGCGGGTAGTGAAATTGGGCCGGGGCGGGCTGATCGATATGGGGATCGGAAGCCGATTGTTTTTTATGGGACGAGTATTTCGCAGGGGGCGTGTGCTTCGCGGGCGGGTTTGGGGCATGTGGAACAGTTGCGGCGGATGCTGGATTATCCGACGGTTAACCTGGGCTTTAGCGGGAGTGGCCGGGGTGAGCTGGTGATGGCGGAGATGATTGGGGAGATTGAAGCGTCGCTTTATGTGATTGAGACTGTGCCGAATATGTCGGGTGATTTGATCCGGGAAAATACGTTGCCGTTTTTGCGAAGGTTGCGGGAGCTGCGGCCGGAGACGCCGATCCTGATGGTTGGGAGTCCGAATATGCCTTTGAATGCGGAGAACAATGGTTTATGGCGTAAGGAGTTTGAGCGAGCGCGGGGGGAGGGGCTTGAAGGTCTGCATTTTCTGGATGGGAATGGCCTTTATGGGGGGATGGATAATCCGACGACGGATGGGGTGCATCCGACGGATCTAGGTTTTACGATGATGGCGCGGGAGTATGAGCCGGTGCTGCGTGAGATTTTGGGGATGGGCGATCGGTAATTCTGGATGATGTTTTAATTTATGGGTTCCAGGGAAACGAGAATTGTTGCTGTTTCACCGGAGGCTATCGGCGAGGCGGTGGGGTTGCTTTCGGGGGGGGACGTGGTGGCGATTCCGACGGAAACGGTTTATGGATTGGCGGCGAATGCACTGGATGCGGGGGCTGTGGGGAAGATTTTTGCTGCGAAGGGGCGGCCTGGTAATAATCCCCTGATTGTGCATGTGGCTTGTGTTGATGAGGCGCGACGGCTGGTGGCGGATTGGCCGAAGGAAGCGGAGATGCTGGCGGAGGCTTTCTGGCCGGGTCCATTGACACTGGTGTTACCTAAGCTGGCGGGGGTGGTGCCTGATATTACTACGGCGGGGGGTGATACGGTGGCGGTGCGGTGTCCGGATCATCCTGTGGCGCTGGAGCTGATCAGAAGGTGTGGTTTTCCTTTGGCGGCTCCGAGTGCTAATCGCAGCAATCATATTTCTCCAACGAGGGCGGAGCATGTTGTGGCGTCGCTGGGGGGGCGGATTCCGATGGTTTTGGATGGTGGGCCGTGTCGGGCTGGGATTGAATCGACGGTTGTTATGCTGTCGAGGGGTGGGGAGGCTGTGATTTTACGGCCGGGATCTATTTTGGTGGAGGTGATTTCGGGGGTTTTGGGTTTTGAGGTGAAGGAGAGGTTTGCGGAGGCGGAGAGGCTGGCGACCGGGGGGACGTTAAATATTGAGATTGGGCATAGGGATGAGGGGGCTTTTTTGTCGCCGGGGTTGCAGCGAACGCATTATTCGCCGGCCATCGGTGCAGGTTTATCGTTGAATGCCGGTC
>CAYUGQ010000177.1:0-4373 GCA_964444305.1 uncultured Candidatus Sumerlaeota bacterium | reverse complement strand
TTTGATCATTCGGGTGCCACACTACAAAAGCGCCATCAAAGCCGTTAGCTAACAAATCATCCTTCAGCTCGTGCGCATCTGGATAATTATCTAGCTGGCCTGCCTGAATTTTCCAGTAGGGAGTTTCACGTATGATTCTTGAGGGTCCATAATTTAGCACACCAAGCTTTGTCTCTATACTTGAAGCTTCCGTCTGGTCGAGAGTCGCCGCTACCTGGACTCTATAAATTGTCCTAGATGCCCCTCGAGGCGATTCTATTAACTCGAGCGCACCAGGATTTACCGGTGGTGCCCCAGAGAGGGGGATCGGTACCACTAGTGCAACCATTAACAAACCAATGGATACACGCATTTACCTACAACCTCCTGACAATTAGGTGGGATTTATCAGGATTCGAAAACAGAAAAAATTCAAAAGCAACTGAAAAAAGCGTTGTTTTGATTTTTAAGCGCCGCCTAAATAACTGACTAGACGCTTAAGCTAGAGTCTTTGTTAGCAAAGACGTTAGGTCGCATTTTAACTTAGATGGCGTTGGTCTGCCCCTCAAAAACTGATCCATATTACATGAGACTCCAATGTTACGATGAAGGCACAAGGAGACGAGGGAAATGCCGAGGAAAAACTGGTTACAAGAGAAATAGCGGGATTGACGATTGGAAGGTCGTTAATCCCGCTTGTTTTTTTGCTTTGTGGTTTACCGGTAGAGGGAGAATTCCTGTTCTGGATTGATATCCAGGGCTTTGATGGCTTTCTCTACGATGGCTGGTTTGATTTTACCGGCGTTGGCTAGCTGGCCGAGTACGGCGACGACGGTGTGAGCGGCGTCGGTTTCGTAGAATCGGCGGAGGTTGTCGCGGCTTTCGCTGCGGCCAAAGCCGTCTGTGCCGAGGGTGAAGAGGCCGCCGGGGACCCAGCGATCAACCTGCTGTGGGACGATGCGCATCTGGTCGCTGACGGCGATGAAGGGGCCTTCTTCTTTGGCCAGTATGGTTTCGAGGTAGCTGGTTTTCTTCTTTTTGGATGTGGGGTGAAGAGCGTTCCAGCGTTCGGCTTCCATGCAGTCGTGGCGGAGCTGTTTATAGCTTGTGGCGCTCCAGACGTCTGCGCTTACGCCGTAGTCGCGTTCGAGGATTTCCTGGGCTTCGAGGGCGGCGTTGATGGCGGAGAAGTCGCCGAAGATGTGGGCTTTGTGGCCTTTGCCTTCGCTGGGGCGGAGTTTGTAGAGTCCTTTGAGGATGCCTTCGTCTACGCCTTCGGGCATGGGGATTTGTTCGTAGTTTTCGTTGCCGAGGGTGATGTAATAGAAGATGTCTTCCTGCTCTTTATACATCCGGCGCATGCCGTCTTGCATGATTACGGCGATTTCGAAGCCGTAGGCGGGGTGATAGACGAGGCAGTTTGGGATGGTGCTGGCGAGGAGGGGGCTGTGGCCGTCCTGGTGCTGGAGTCCTTCTCCGTTGAGGGTGGTGCGTCCGGCGGTGCCGCCCATGAGGAAGCCGCGGGCGCGGATGTCGCCGGCGAGCCAGCAGAGATCGCCTACGCGCTGGAAACCGAACTGAGAGTAGTAGGTGTAGATGGGGATGGTCTGGACGCCGTGGGTTGAGTATGAGGTGCCTGCGGCGATGAAGCTGGACATGGCTCCGGCTTCGGTGATTCCTTCTTCGAGGATCTGGCCGTTGGTGGCTTCCTTATAGTAGGCGATCATTTTGCGGTCGACTGGTTCGTAGAGCTGGCCGACGTGGCTGTAGATGCCGACCTGGGCGAAGAGGCTGTCCATGCCGAAGGTGCGGGCTTCGTCGGGAATGATGGGGACGATGTATTTGCCGATTTCCTTGTTACGAAGGAGGGCTGGCAGTATTGCGCCGCTGAAGGTGCCGGTGGTGGATGCGATTTGGCCGGTGAAGCGTTCGATGACGGGTGTCATGAAGTCGCGATCGGGAACATTGAGAGCGGGTGCATCGGCTTTGCGGCTGGGGAGGAATTCGCCCAGTTCTTTGCGGCGCTCTTCGATGTACTTGCTTTCAGGGCTTCCTTTGGGGAAGCGATAGAAGGGAAGATCATCGATTTCGTCGTCGGAGACGGGAATGTGGAAACGGTCGCGGAAGGTTCTGAGTTCTTCCTGCTGAACTTTGTCACCCTTCTGGTTGTGGGCGATGTTGCGGCCTTCACCGAGTTCACCGAGTCCGTAACCTTTAACGGTTTTGGCGAGGATGACGGTGGGCTTGCCGTTGTCGGAATCGACTGCGGCTTTGTAGGCTGCGTAGACTTTCTGAGGGTCGAGGCCGCCGCGCTTGAGTTTGCGGATCTGCTCGTCGGTCATGTCCGCGACCATTTCTTTGAGTTCGGGATATTTTCCGAAGAAGTGTTCGCGGTTGTAGGCTCCGTTTTCGACGGAGAATTTCTGGTATTCGCCGTCCACGACTTCCATCATGCGCTTTTTGAGCTGACCTTTTTTGTCTTTGGCGAGGAGGTCATCCCAGTTAGAGCCCCAGACGACTTTAATGACGTTCCAGCCTGCGCCGCGGAAGAGGGCTTCGAGTTCCTGAATGATCTTGCCGTTGCCGCGGACTGGGCCGTCGAGGCGCTGGAGGTTACAGTTGATGACCCATACGAGGTTGTCGAGATTTTCGCGGCTGGCGAGGGTTATGGCTCCGAGAGTTTCTGGTTCGTCGCATTCACCGTCGCCGAGGAAGGCCCATGTGCGGACGCCGCGGTCTTCGATAATTTCGCGATCGATGAGGTAGCGGTTAAAGCGTGCCTGATAAATGGAGGTGATGGGGCCGAGGCCCATGCTTACGGTGGGGAACTGCCAGAAATCGGGCATTAGCCAGGGGTGAGGATAGCTGGAGAGTCCGCCGCCTTCGCCGAGCTCGCGGCGGAAGTTGTGGAGTTTTGATGGGGGAAGGATGCCTTCAACGTAGGCGCGAGCGTACATGCCGGGTGAGGCGTGGCCCTGGAAGTAGATCTGGTCGCCGGGGAAATCGCCTTTTCGGCCCCGGAAGAAGTGGTTGTAGGCAACTTCATAGAGGGTGGCTGCGCTGGCAAAGGTGGAGATGTGTCCGCCTATTCCTGCGACTTTTTCGCCATTTTCGTCGACGCGGGTGTTGGCTTTGACGACCATTGCCATTGCGTTCCAGCGTACGACGCTTTTGATGCGGCGTTCGATTTCGCGGTCACCGGGATAATCAGGCTCGAGGTGTGCGGGAATGGTGTTCACATATTGTGTGTTTGCGGTGAAAGGTACGGTTACCCCGGCGATGCGGGCGGCTTCGATTACCTCTTCGAGGAGTTCGCGGGCGCGTTCCGGGCCCTGTTCCGCCAGCACATATTCGAGTGCCTCAATCCATTCCTGTGTTTCGTGTTCGTCTACAGGTTCGCTACCGTTCCGCCGTGCGGAGACGTTTGCTTCCCTCTGATCATCTGCAGTTTTAGTGGCCATATTACGTATCGTCATCCAACTCCAGGCAGTGCTGTTTCGGGGTGCGCGCATGGGCGCACTACCTTAACGGGTTAAAACATCATGCGCAGTTTTATTTTGTTTCAGAGGGTGGCACTTTTGAGGTTTGGGGTGGGGGCGGCGATGGGCAAACCGGGGGGAGGCAGTATGTTACGGTGGAAAGTTCAAATTTTGATAGGGGATTCGCTCTATCTGTGGGCGATATGTATCTATTAGATCTGACTCTTTCGAGTCCTGCTGAAAATCTTGCGTTGGAGGAAGCGCTTCTGGGGTGGAGCGAATCTACGGGGGAGGAGTGTCTGCGTCTGTGGGAGAGCGATAAGTATTTTGTGGTGCTGGGGGCGGGAAGTCCTTTGTGGACGGATGTGCATGTGGATGCGTGCAGGGGGGCGGGAGTTCCGATATTGCGGCGGTGCAGTGGAGGGGGAACTGTGGTGCAGGGGCCGGGGTGTTTGAATTATACGCTGGTGCTGGATAAGGAGCGTCGGCCGGAGCTGGAGTCGATCGGAAGTACGAACGAGTATATTCTGACGCGGATTGCCGAGGCGGTGAAGGTGGCTTTTGCGATGTCTGGCGGTTTAGGGGATCATGGGGATATGGAGCCGACGGTGCGGGGGATTAGTGATCTGACTGTGGGGGATTTAAAGTTTTCGGGGAATGCTCAGCGGCGGCGGAAGCGGTTTGTTTTGTTTCATGGGACGGTGTTGCATGATTTTGATTTGGGGAAGATTTCGGAGTGCCTGGGGAGGCCGGAGCGTATGCCGGATTATCGTGGGGAGCGGGCTCATAAGGATTTTATTACTAATATAGGGCTGCCTGCGGAGGCTCTGAAAAAGGCTATTGCGGAGGAGTGGGGGGCGGAGCGGGTGCTGGAGGATTGGCCTAAGGCAGAGACGGATGGGCTGGCGGCGGGGC
>CAYUGQ010000176.1:1382-4384 GCA_964444305.1 uncultured Candidatus Sumerlaeota bacterium | reverse complement strand
GAGGTCGAGCTCGAACTCCACGTCAGGACAATGATCGAGGAAATGCTCAATCGCGAGGCGTCCGTCGATCGTGGCGTACTCCCAGGCGTGATTGTGCATGAAGAGCGAAAGGCCGGCTTCGGCCAACGACTGCTGCAGGCCTCGCGCCTCATCAGCAGTCCGGCGAATCGCATCCAGGTCTTCAAACGACTCGCGCATGAAGCCACAGGCTACCCGTTTCACCCCCATCTCGCCGGCGATCTCCACGGTTTGGGCCACCTCTGCGCGGTTTGCCCAAGGCGTATGACTGGAACAGATCTTCATCCCGAGATCCTCCACCATCTGGCGAAACTGGGTTGGTTTCAGGTCGTAGAGGCTAGCCGGTTCCACCGAATGAAAGCCGATCGATGCGACCTTTTCCAAGGTCCCTCGGACGTCCGCTGCCATGAGGGAGCGCAGTGTATAAAGTTGGATGGAAATAGGAAATGTGCGCATATTCAGTGGGGGGGACGGTCAGGGATGGGTCGGCGGGAGGGCAAAGAAAAACGTTCGAGTGGGAAAGGAACTCGCGATAACCAGTAGGTGAGGCCGCTCGGCCGGCACAAACGATATCGGGGATTCTCCCGTAATTCCTTCCAGCTGATAGGGGCTTGCTCCCGAAGCACGATGGCGGGGGCACTATTACAAAAGCAAGTGCCCACCAGAAAACGCCCGGCAGATGCAAGCGGCTTTCCATGGCGCAACTCCCCAGGAAAACGCACACGCACCGACTCTTAAATCGGCGAGGGAAAGCGGCCGAGCCTTTACAATCCAGCTCAAAGAGCGAACGTGCGGAATGCAGCGTGACTCTGAATTGCATCCAA
Organism: uncultured Candidatus Sumerlaeota bacterium; assembly: GCA_964444305.1. GTDB lineage: Bacteria > Sumerlaeota > Sumerlaeia > Sumerlaeales > Sumerlaeaceae > JAKFFN01. The sequence continues at coordinate 3,542 of CAYUGQ010000176.1, read as the reverse complement.
CCTCAGGTTTTTCGAGGGGCGAAGAGGTGGCGAACAGCCTGACTCACGGCGTCGGATTCATCTTGAGTATCGCGGCGCTGGTGGTGGCCGCCGCAGCGGCGAGCCTGACCGGAGACTTCTATCTGATTTTGGCGACCGCGGTGTATGGGACCAGTCTTTGCACGCTTCATCTCTCCTCCACACTCTATCACAGCGCGCGGAGCCTGCACTGGAAGCGGCGGTTCCTCGTGCTTGATCATTCCGCTATCTATGTGCTTATCGCCGGCACCTACACTCCCTTCGCCCTCGGGCCTTTGCGGGGAACGCTAGGGTGGATCCTGTTGGCGCTCATTTGGAGTTTGGCCGCCTACGGAATCTATCGCGAATGCCTGTCGAGACGGAGAGGAGGCCTCCGCTCATCCCTCATTTACCTCGCGATGGGTTGGCTGGTGGCCTTTTTCATCTACCCACTCTACCATGCCCTGAGCCCCGAAGGCTTTACCTTGCTCATCGCGGGGGGCGCGGTCTATTCGGTCGGCGTAGTTTTTTATCTCTGGAAAAAGCTCCCGTACCACCACGCCGTTTGGCATCTCTTTGTCATCGGTGGAGCCGCCTGCCAGTATTTTGCCATCTTGACACTGCTTGGCGACTAAGCGACCTGGCACCCTGCCTAGTGGCTCACGCGCAAGCGCAGCAAACGCTTTGGTTGAGCGTCAAGCGGCACCGAATCAACCACAGTGACGGGGCCTTCAACATTCGCGGCACCCGTGCTGGGATTGCCAGCGGCGATCAATTGCGTCCAGGGACCCGAAAGGCTACTGGCCGTTTCCACCGTATAAGTCAGACTAGGGTCCGCGATGCGATCGTAGGTCAATCTGAGAGCGCCGCCCGACTGCGACACCGTGACTGCCGCAATCCCTGGAACCATTGGGTCCCCGCCCGTCGCGTATTCGAAGAGGTTTACCATACCGTCCCCATCAGGATCCGCATAAGGGTCGGCAGCCGCGGCGCTCAGATTCCTGGCTGCGGCCCAGGTCTCGTAAGGAGGAATCAATTCAAACATCGCGGTCGCGAAGGTCGGCTCCTCCAGCAGCACTGCACTGGAGGCCATTCCCTGATCGGATACCCCCGGCCCGCTCCAGCGAACGAACCGCCATCCAGTCGCCGGCGTAGCCGAGATAGAGGTAAGAACACCGGCGTCGAACAGACCGCTCCCCGCGACGCTGCCGCCTTCCGCCGGAGAAGCGGAAACGACCAGGTCAAACTGAGGACGTTCGATCACCAGAACAGCCGTGGCGTGTCCTGCAAAGTTAACATCAAGGATGTGCGCTTCCACCGCATAGGAACCCGCTTCAACCGGAACACGCGCTTCCCCATTGTAAGTCACTGCGACCGGAAGCCCCTCTGGCACCGTCTTCACGGCCACCGACTTACCGCTCCCATCATAGAGCTGAAGCAAATTTTCGAAAAACAAATCAGCCGGAGCCGCACCGACCAAAATCGCCGCCTGACCGACCTGCGCGCCGATCGTTGCCGTCAGCTCGAAGGGGCCGCCAGCCGAGGTCGCGGTAAACAGGCCGCTCGCGTCGACTGTTCCTCCCCCCTGCGGGATCCAGATCGCCGTTTCCGTATCGCCCACGAGCAGGCCACCAAACTGATCATAGGCCGCCACGGAAAATTGGAGCGACTCCCCCACTTTCAACTCTCCGACCCAAGGGCTCACCTCGACCACTGCCACCGCCGGAACCACCGCCACGGCAATCGATTCGACAGCAGCCGCTCCTGTAGCGGCGCGCGCCGTTACCGTGAGGATGTATTCACCTGGTGCCTCAAAGTGCGCGGTCGTCGTCTGAGCTGCATTGGTTCCGTTCGGGACGAAACGCACCGGTTTTCCCCCCGCCTCAAACGCGCTCCAGATATAGCTGACGCTCAGAGGCTCTCCCACATCGTCGGCTTGCGCACGCAATTCCAGCTCCCGCTCGCGCACCACGCTGAGCGCCAAGCCGTCGCTCCCCACCCCGGCTTCCGCAAATGCGGCAGACGGTGGAGCAATGAAAGTCGGGCTTTGCGCAGGCGGTTCACCGTCGTCGGGGTCTTCATCCGGCGGAAGCCGAACAAGGTAGCGATCTCCAATAAAAAATACCGTCGCGTCGTCCGACATCCGGGTAGTGCCCATCACTG
>CAYUGQ010000176.1:0-1282 GCA_964444305.1 uncultured Candidatus Sumerlaeota bacterium | reverse complement strand
TCTCCAATAAAAAATACCGTCGCGTCGTCCGACATCCGGGTAGTGCCCATCACTGTTCCAGAGGGCCAATATCCGTAACGGCGCAGGTAACTCCTGAATGAATTCTGCTCCCCGTCGCTGTCCCAGAAATAATCGCGGGTATGGGCGTAGACGCCGTCATTCGAGATCCGGATGATGTCCCCACCGTCAAAGTAACCCGGTAGCCACTCCATCCCGAACTCCGGGCGAAAACGCCAGAATGTGTCGTATTCCTCCCCTTCGAGCTCCATGACCCCGGCCAAATGCCTTCCATCATCCGAGGCCGCCGTGACCCGCCCGGCGTAAATGCCCTCATCATATAGTTGAACCCCAGCCGCAAGCGTCCATGTCGCCGGGACCGGACGCGTCCCGTCGCGTTGGGAGCGCTGCCAAACAGAGTCGTGGTAAATCCATCGGAGACTACCCCGCCAATCTCGAATCCGTCGGGAACCGGGACGATCTCAACCGAGTAAAATGTGTCGGGCCCATAAATCCAGGTAAGATGGCCCAAACCGTCCGGTCGCAGTCCGACCCCGGCCGGCCCCTCCGCGCAGAGCGCGATGATCACGTCGCTCTCAGGCACCGTAAACCCGCGCACGCCTCTGGACTGAATCGACGACGAAGCCGACCACTCGACCACACGCTGCCGCTGTTGCGCGTCGGCCACTACGCCGAGCACCCGTTGCCCGTCATTGGAAATGGATACCGCCCGGAAGTCGCCCAGCTCAGTCTCACCTTCCGCAAAGGTCCAGCGATATGAGCGCCAGTCCGACAGCTCGTGAGCTGCGGCAATTCCCGCCCCGCCGCGGGCCAGATCCATCACCTCTGTGTAAGGCGGCGGACTCTCGAGCGAAGCAAAAAGCGGGCAAGCCCCCAGCAAAGCGGTCACGGCCAATACCGGGTAGCGGGCAGCAGACAAAAGGTAGTTCATAACGGTCAAGAGCGACGGTGCGCGAAAGCATTTCCAGGCAGACAAATCAATCCCGGCCCATGCGGCACACTCCGCGGTTCCAGATCGTTTTGCCTATCCTGGGTCTGGTTAGCCTCAGAAGAAATGTCAAGTAGTGGGCGTCTGAAAACCACGTAGTGGGCATAGATTCCGGAGCTTAGTAAGGGCAAGGGCCCACACGCTTTACTAACGTTTCAAAGTAATTGCGTGATGAGCCAGCAAGTCAGGGATGGATAGCCATCGGTGCGAGAGGCTTTACGGATGCCGGAGAGCTGGTTCGCGACGTTCAAACAGCAGGTAGCGGAGGGAACGAAA
>CAYUGQ010000175.1:0-4392 GCA_964444305.1 uncultured Candidatus Sumerlaeota bacterium | reverse complement strand
TGAGCACCACACCCCGCTCCAGAATCCCGATGCACCCGTGGCGCTGCAGGTGCGCAAGCGCAACGGGGATGTTGTTAACTTTGATGGAGAACGCATTCGTGTAGCTATTGAGAAGGCCTTCAAGGCGGATCTGGGGGTGGAGGCGGAGTCTCCTTTGCCGAATCCTCATTATGGAAAGGTTGCTGCGCTGGCTCAGTCGGTAATTCGCTGGGCGAAGGATCAGCCTGGAATTCCGACGGTGGAGCAGATTCAGGACGAGGTTGAGAAGGTTCTGATGACGGCGGGGGAGCATAAGATTGCTCGCCGCTATGTGCTATATCGTGAAAGTCGGGCGCAGGAGCGTCGGGAGCGGACGATTAATGTTACGCTGGCTGATGGTCGCCGGATTCCGCTGGATGAGGAGGAGCTTTCGGTTCGTATTACGGAGGCTTGCGAGGGGCTGAACGCGGATGCTCCGGGGGTGATTGAGCAGACACTGGTTCAGCTTTATGATGGGATTCCGGAGTCGGAGCTTAGCCAGGCTGTTATTATGGCGGCCCGGGCGCGGATTGAGTATGAGCCGGATTATACGTATGTTTCGGCGCGGCTGTTGTTGCAGAATCTGTATGCTGAGGCTGTGGGGCATCATGTGGGGCTGGCTGATGCTGATGCGATGTACCGGGAGTATCTGGCTCGCTATCTGCGGGAGGCGGTAGAGGCGGAGCTACTGGATGCGCGAATGCTGGAGTTTGATGAGAGCCGCCTTGCGGCGGCGCTGCTGCCGGACCGGGATCTGAAGTTTGCTTACCTGGGCCTGCAGACGTTGTATGACCGCTATTTCCTGCAGATTGATGGGCGCAGGGTGGAGCTGCCGCAGGTCTTCTGGATGCGTGTGGCGATGGGTCTGTGTTTGAATGAGGGTGAGCAGAAGACGGCCCGGGCGATTGAGTTTTATGAGTTGCTGTCGAGCTTCCGTTATACGAGCGCGACGCCGACGCTGTTTAACAGTGGTACGCTGCATCCGCAGCTTTCGAGCTGTTATCTTTCGACGGTGCAGGATGATCTGGACCAGATTTTTAAGGCTTACCGTGATAACGCGCTTCTTTCGAAATGGGCGGGCGGCCTGGGGAATGACTGGACGAACGTGCGGGCGCTGGGGGCGAAGATTAAGGGGACGGGCGGTAAGAGCCAGGGGATTGTGCCGTTTTTGAAGATTGCGAACGATGGCGCTGTGGCCGTGAACCAGGGTGGCAAGCGCAAGGGGGCGATTTGTGCTTACCTGGAGTGTTGGCACCTGGACGTGGAAGAGTTTCTGGAACTGCGGAAAAATACCGGCGATGATCGCCGGCGTACGCATGACATGAACACGGCGAACTGGATTCCCGATCTGTTTATGAAGCGGGTGGCCCAGAACGGTCACTGGACGCTGTTTAGTCCGAATGATGTGCCTGACCTGCATCATATTTTCGGGAAAGAGTTTGAAGAGAAGTATACGGAGTATGAGCGTCGGGCGGATTCGGGCGAGATTAAGCTGTTTAAGCGGCTGTCGGCGGTGGATCTGTGGCGCAAGATGCTTTCGATGCTGTTTGAGACGGGGCATCCGTGGATTACGTTTAAGGATCCGTCGAACGTGCGCAGCCCGCAGGATCATGTGGGTGTGGTGCATAACTCGAACCTCTGTACGGAAATTCTGCTGAACAACTCGGCGGATGAGACGGCGGTTTGTAACCTGGGGAGTATTAACCTGGGGGCTCATATTACGGTTGAGCATGACAAGGATCTGTTTGGGAATGATACGGGTGTGACGAACGCCAGCCTGAACATTGATCTGTTGAAGAGGACGATTGCGACGGCGTTGCGGATGCTGGATAACGTGATTGATCTGAACTTTTATCCGACGGCGGAGGCGAAAAACGCCAACATGCGGCATAGGCCGGTGGGTCTGGGGCTGATGGGCTTTCAGGATGCGCTTTACCTGATGGGTCATAGCTATGCCAGCGAAGAGGCGGTGCAGTTTGCGGATTACTCGATGGAAGTGATCAGCTATTATGCGATTGCGGCGAGTGCGGATCTTGCGCGGGAGCGCGGGGCTTATTCGACCTACAAGGGCAGCAAGTGGGACCGGGGTCTTTTGCCGATTGATACGATTGATCTGCTGGAGGAGGAGCGGGGCGATTCGATTGAGCTGGATAGAGCGGCCCGGCTGGATTGGACGCCTGTGCGTGAGGCGATTAAAGCTCATGGCATGAGGAACTCTAACGTGATGGCTATTGCGCCGACGGCTACGATTTCGAATATCGTGGGTGTGACGCAGTCGATTGAGCCGACTTATAAGAACCTGTATGTTAAGTCGAACCTGTCGGGTGAGTTTACGATTGTGAACACGCAGTTGATTAAGGACCTGGCGGCGCTGGACCTGTGGGACAGGGATATGCTGGAGGAGCTGAAGTATAACGACGGTGATCTTCAGGATATCCAGCGGATTCCTCAGAACTTAAAGGATCGATATAAGACGGCGTTTGAGGTGGAGCCTCACTGGATTATAGAGTGTGCGGCGCGGCGGCAGAAGTGGATTGATATGGGGCAGAGCCTGAATCTTTATATGAATCAGCCGAGCGGCCGGAAGCTGCATGATATGTATTTCCTGGCGTGGCGCAAGGGCCTGAAGACGACGTATTATCTGCGTTCGGTGGCGGCGACCCAGGTTGAGAAGAGCACGGTGGATATTAATAAGTTTGGTATTCAGCCGCGCTGGATGAAGAACGTGAGTGCGAGCGCGGGTGTTTCTGTGCAGCGGGAAGGTCAGGCGAAACAGGCTGATCCCGGGGCTGTGGAGCCGGGGATTAGCTTGAATAGCGATCAGGCTCTGACGGGCGGAGTGCCTGCGCCGAATGCCTGCAGTATTGATAATCCGGATTGTGAAGCTTGTCAGTAGGAGAGAGTCTTGTCTCTTCGGTCTTTGCGTTGGATCAATTAGCTTCAAGAAAATATAGTACTAAAGGAACATCCCATGACAACCACAGATAATACTGATACCCAAATCCTCGATGAACTGGGGGAGGCGCCTACTGTTGATGCGAAGCGGCTTATTAATTGTAATACGGTTGATGTTAATCAGCTAATGCCGTTGAAGTATAAGTGGGCTTGGGAGCATTATATTAATGGTTGTGCGAACCATTGGATGCCGTCTGAAGTGCCGATGGCGAAGGATATTGAGACGTGGAAAACGCCGGGGGCTTTGACTGATGCGGAGCGCCTGGTGATTATGCGTAACCTGGGCTTTTTCTCGACGGCGGAGTCGCTGGTGGGTAATAACCTGGTTCTGGCGATTTTTAAGCATGTGACAAATCCGGAATGTCGGCAGTACCTGCTGAGGCAGGCGTTTGAAGAAGCGATTCATACGCATACGTTTCTTTATATTGTGGAATCGCTGGGGCTGGATCAGAAGGAAGTGTTTAACATGTACCGGGAGATTCCGTCGATTGCGCGGAAGGATGCGTTTGAGATGGAATTGACGTCGGCGGTGCTGGCGGATGATTTTTCGACGGATACGCCGGAGGGAGCCCGGAAGTTCCTGGAGAACCTGATCGGGTATTACATTATTATGGAAGGCATTTTCTTCTATACGGGATTTGTGATGATCCTGTCGTTTCACCGCCAGAACCGGATGACGGGGATTGGGGAGCAGTTCCAGTATATTTTGCGGGATGAGACGATTCATCTGAACTTTGGGATCGATCTGATTAACGGCATTAAGGCGGAGAATCCGCATTTGTGGACGCCGGAGTTTCAGGAGCATATTATTGACCAGGTGAAGCAGGCTATGGAGCTTGAGATTGCCTATGCGTGGGATGTGCTGCCGACGGGAATTTTGGGGCTGAACGGTGACCTGTTTACGGAATATGTGAAGCATATTGCGGATCGCCGCCTGGAGCGCATTGGTCTGCCGCCGCAAAATCCGGGTGCGAAGAATCCATTCCCGTGGATGAGCGAGACGATGGATCTGGGCAAGGAGAAGAACTTCTTTGAGACGCGGGTGACGGAGTATCAAAGCGCTTCTAATTTGACCTGGGATTGATAGGGTGAGGGCTGGCTTCTATTAATTTTATGTGGCCGGCCTGATATCTCCGGCGGTGAGTTAAAATTAAGGCTGCTTAAACGTGGGGGAGTCTTGGCCTGCTGGCGTTTTTTCTCGCAAAAAACATGTTGATCCTTCGAGATGATTGGTTTCACGCTATTCGCTGATGGCGTACTTACATTCATCAAACGGGAGCAGAACATGAAGGGCGTTGTTATTTTTCTAGCGGCGGGTCTGACGCTGGCTGTGGGGCTAGCTGGATATGCGGTGCTGGACTCTGAGCCGGATTTCTTATATTATGCAGGGTACGCCGCCGCTCTTGCCTTTGTGCCTTT
>CAYUGQ010000174.1:0-4395 GCA_964444305.1 uncultured Candidatus Sumerlaeota bacterium | reverse complement strand
GCCCCCATATCACCCAGATCTTCCCCCTCCGCACGCGCAATATCCGCAATAGCCCGCATCATAATCGTCGTCGAAACCGGCAACTCCACCATCAGCGCCGGCAAACCAAAGGCCCCGCCAAACGCCCCACTCGCCGCCGCCATCAGCCGATGCTTCCCCTCAGACCCCCCCAACTTCGAAGACTCCCGATCCAGACTCTTCACCGCCACATCCAGCGCCTTCCTCAGCGCCTTTTCCGTCGCAGAATTCACCCGCCCTCGCCAATCCTCCGGCAGCCAGTTAATCCCCTCCGCCAACGGTTTCCCCACCACATTCTGCAAACGCACCGCCAATCCCTGCGTCTCCAGTAACGCCTTAGCCCTGCCCAACTCCGCAAGATCCGCCTCAGTCAGCATATCCATCTTAACTCCTCAAAGTCCAGTCATCACACAGCACAACCAGCAATCACTATACCACCAAACCCCAGCCAAATCAGTCCCCCCTCTCCCACTCCTTCTCCCCCTATAGATCGTCGATTTCCCCATCATCCGGCGTCAACACAATCTCCCGACTCGCATACTCCCCGTTAATCGGATCATGAACCTTCATCTTCCGCCATTTCATCAAATCCGCCACCGTCGTCTCCTGATCCACAATCCGGGTAACCTCAAAGCTCCGCGCCGTCCCATCAGGATGACGCTCCAACACAGAAATCCGAGCCACATAACGCATAAGCAAACTCCTCATAATAAACCGCAAACCAGACCGCCATAAACAGTCCGCAAACCACAATCATACCAAAACACTACACCACCATTACCCCAAAGGCTTCCTCTCCTACACCGATTTTTCATTGCATCCCCCGTTATTCTACATTTAAACAATCCCCAACACATACATATCGCGCCCAGGTAGCGCCCCACTCCGATTTTCCGGCGCACCCCGCCGCCAAACCAAGAGGCTCAAATGTCCAATTCCTTCAACCGCAAATGCACACGCCGCACATTCCTCATGGGAGCACTGGCCTCCGCCACCCTCCCCGCAGTTTTCTCCTCCCGCCAGTCCTTTGCCGCCGACACCCCCAACGAAACCATCAACCTCGGCATCATCGGCCTCGGCCGCCAGGGTCGCTACGACATGCAGGAAGCCATCAATCGCGGCCTCGATAACAACGTCCGCATAACCGCCCTCTGCGACGTCGACTCCAAACGCTCCGAAGACAACCGCAACCTCGCCATCGAAAACTACAAAAAAGCCGACGCCACCCCGCCCGAAATCGCCCTCTATTCCGACTTCCGCGAACTCCTGGAACGCAAAGACATCGACGCCGTCCTCATCGCCACCCCAGACCACTGGCACGCCGTCCTCGCCATCATGGCAGCCAAAGCCGGCAAAGACATCTACCTCGAAAAACCCATGACCAATACCATCACCGAAGGCCGCGCCCTCGTCAAAGTCATCCGCGAGCAAAACCGCATCTTCCAGCTAGGCACCCAACAGCGCTCCCAGGTCTATTTCCGCAAAGCCTGCGAACTCGTCCGTAACGGCGCCATCGGAAAAATCCACACCATCCGCGTCGTCCTCCCCAAAGACGAAGGCCGCGGCAACGACACCGAAGTCCCAGTCCCTGATCATCTCGACTACGCCATGTGGCTCGGCCCCATGCCCGACGCACCCTACATCCAGGACCGCACCCACCCCCTCAAAGGCTACGGCCGTCCCGGCTGGATCCAGACCGAACCCTACGGCCACGGCATGATCACAAACTGGGGCGCACACATGATCGACATCGCCCAGTGGGGCAACGGAACCGACGGCTCCGGCCTCGTCGAAATTGAAGCCCACGCCGAATTCCCCGAGCGCGGCAGTTTCAACGTCCACACCGACCTCCGCGCCGAAGGCAAGTTCAGCAACGGCGTAAAACTAACCATCGAAAACGGAAACCACATCACAAAATTCGAGGGCGAAAACGGCTGGATCTCCGCATCCCGTGAAAAAATCGATGCCTCCGATCGCGAACTGCTCCGTTTCCCCATCCCCGAAGACGGAAAACTTCCCGTCAGCAACAACCATATGACCAACTTCTTCCAATCCCTCCGCACCCGAAAAGACCCCATCTCCACCGTGGAAATCGGCCACACCTCAAACAGCGTCTGCCTCGTCACCCAAATCGCCATGCAGCTCGGCAGAAAACTCGAATGGGACCCAAAAACCGAACGCTTCAAAAACGACGACGAAGCCAACGCCCTCCTCACCCGCGATCTCCGCGCCCCATGGACACTCTCGTGAACCACAACAACCCACCCAACCACCTCAACAATACAGCGGGGGCAGACCAAAGCGTCTGCTCCCGCTCTTCATTTCACACCACTCTCCCTCCCCTTCTCCTCCTCGTTTTTCTTCTTTTCCCCACCATCAGCCACGCCCAAACATCACCCACCCTAAGCCTCATAGACAATCCCGAAACCGGCGCCCTCATAGTCCGCGAACACACCGACTCCCACACAACCGACGTCCTCCATTTTAACTATGCTCCCCAGCTTCCACCCGACTCCGCCATCGACCCCACTTACCGCCGTTCAACCTACATCCACCCCCTGTTCTCCCTCGACGGCCACATCATCACCGACGACTTCCCCGCCGATCATCCCCACCACCACGGAATATGGTGGGGATGGCCCCTCGTAAACACTCGCGGAACCACCGTCAGCAACTGGGCACCCACCACACCTTCCTTGCACCATCACTTCATTCGCCTCACCGATAAACAAGAAGGCCAAACCCTCAGCTTCACCACCGAAACAGACTGGGTCCTCGACACCAAAACCACCGTCGCAAAAGAATGGGCCACAATCACCATCCATCCTCGCCAGCCCCACTCCCGCCGCATCGAAATAGACCTCAAAATCGATGCCCTTGGCGGCCCACTCACCCTCCAGGGCGCACCCGAACAAAACAAAGGCTACGGCGGACTCTCCTTTCGCGGCGCGCCCGACCTCAAACGCGTACCAATCCTCACCGACGAAGGCTCCTCAGACACCGACCTCGTCTATGTCACCCGCCGATGGATTAGCCTCGCCACCCCCCAATACGGCATCCGCTTCACCCCGCACAGTTCCTACCCCTCCTATCCTCCTCGCTGGCTCGCACGCAACAGCTACGCCGGCTACATCAGTCTCTCCTGGCCCGGCCTCCCCCCGGTCACACTTGATCCCGCCACCCCCGTAAACCTCCGCCACGAAATCATCATCCATCGCCCCGCCGACTAGCTTTTCTCCCGCCGCTGTACCTACTCTCAGACCAATGGACGAAAGCTGGAAACAGGAACTGACCCACCGCGCCACCACAGCCGGTTTTCTCGACGCCCGCATTGCCGATGCCAGACCCGATACCGCCGCCGCCACAACCTACAAAGCTTGGATCAACGCCGGATACCACGCTGAGATGACCTATCTCGAACGCCACCTCACCCAACGCACCACCGGCCTCGACCACGTTCTCCCCGGCGCAAAATCCATCATCGTATTCGCCGCCCCATATCATGCTCAACCTGCATCCCCCCCACCCGGCAACACCCCTTCCCCCACCGTTCGCATAGCCCGCTACGCCCTCGGACACGATTATCACTACGTTCTGAAAGATCGCCTACAGCCCATAATCACCTGGCTCGACCAAACAATCCCCGGCCACCAATGGCGCCCCACCACAGACTCCGCACCCGTCATGGAACGCACCTACGCCGCCGCCTCCGGGCTCGGGTTTATCGGCAAAAACGGCATGCTAATCAGTTGGATGAACGGTTCCTTTACCCTCCTCGCCTCCATCATCACCACCGCATCCCTCCCCACCGATCCACCCCGTCCCGGCACCTGCGGCCAATGTACCCGCTGTCTCACCGCCTGTCCAACCGACGCCTTCATTGAACCAGGCCTCCTCGATTCCCACCGCTGCATCAGTTACCTGACCATCGAAAAGAAAACTGAACTCACCCCCGGCGAAATGAGCGCCACCGGGCCCTGGGCCTTCGGTTGCGACATCTGCCAGGACGTCTGCCCCTACAACAAAACCCCCGCCCCATCCAGCATTCCCGAGTTCGCCCCCGGAACAGTCACCCACCCCCTCGAACCAATCGAAACCTTCCTCGACCCCCAGTCCAACAGCCAATTCGAAAACCGCTTCGCCGCAAGCCCAATCCTGCGGCCCGGCCGCCGCCGAATCCAGCGCCTCATCCGCTTCAAACAAGAACAATAACAGTCAACACACCCCCAGGAAAACAATCCCCTATCCACCACCTGCCCAATTTCTTGTCCCATAGAGTCCCCTAAGTACCCATACGGGAATTGCAGAACACACCCCACCTCCCCTACAACCATCTCCATCATGAAGACGATGATGACCCTCCGCAAAGCCGGCTTG
>CAYUGQ010000173.1:1565-4485 GCA_964444305.1 uncultured Candidatus Sumerlaeota bacterium | reverse complement strand
AGGGCCTTGATAAAGTTATTATCAAGAAGTTGAACCTGAACCCTCCTAAGCCCGAAGCAGACCTCAGCGGATGGCATGATCTGGCGGAACGGGTCGACCGCAGCCAGGGCAGCCATGTGGACATTGCCTTCGTGGGCAAGTATATCAACCTTCAGGACGCCTACAAAAGCGTCTATGAAGCCCTGCGTCACGCTGGCTATGCAAACGAGCTTCAGGTAAGAGTTCACCGCATCGAAGCCGAAGATATCGAGGCTGAGGCGCTGGACCTGGAACTGCGCCAAATGGACGGCATTCTGATTCCCGGCGGATTCGGCGCCCGGGGCATTGAAGGCAAAATTGCCGCCGCCGGCATCGCGCGTCGTAATGGAATACCCTATTTTGGTATTTGCCTCGGAATGCAGGTAGCCGTCATCGAGTTTGCACGAAACGTCTGCGATATGGAAGATGCCCATTCCACTGAGATGGAGCAGGACACTCCCTTCCCGGTGATAGACCTGATGGCGGAACAGAAATCTATCCAGGCCATGGGCGGAACCATGCGCCTTGGGGCCTATGATTGTACCATCACCCCCGGCACCCTGGCTCACCGTATTTATGGTTCAGAGAAAGTCTCCGAGCGCCACCGTCACCGGTATGAAGTTAACAACCGCTACGTAGACAAACTTACCGAACAGGGCCTCGTAATCAGCGGGATGAATGACGCCACCGGCCTGGTGGAAATGGTCGAATTGCCGGACCACCCGTGGTATGTAGGCGTACAGAGTCATCCGGAATTTAAAAGCAAACCCCTGGCGCCGCATCCAATCTTCAAAGACTTTATCGCGGCCGCAAAAAAACATCGCCAGGGGCGTGTAACCCAGACGACTGAAGCCCTGACTTAACAGCCCTCTCAGCCGCTTTCTACAAGAACCCCATTTCCGGATTATAGCGCCCTGGCAGATAAAGCTTGCATTTTATCTGCCAGGGCGCATACTTCCTTAAAAGATGCGGCATCACCTGAAAGGAGGCAACTCCCATGGGAAAGTGGCGTGTACTGGTAGTGGACGATGACCAAAACGTCCGATTTTTAGTACGAAGTACCCTCGAACCGGCATACGAGGTTGTGGAAGCGCGCGATGGGCTGGACGCGCTGGAGAAGGTGGACCGGGCTGAGCCTGACCTGATTGTTCTGGATATCATGATGCCTTTGATGGACGGCTTTCAGACCTGTGAGTCTATCCGTAAAAATCCGAAATACAACAATATTACCGTACTTTTTCTTTCGGCACTCACGGGCCAGGCGGATATTAAAAAAGGCTATACCAAAGGGGCTAGTCTTTTCCTGACAAAACCCTTTGATCCGGCCCGGCTGAAACGAAACATTGATTTGTTTTTCGAGAAGAAGAATCACCTGGAACCGCCCGACCGGATCTTTACGCTGGAACAACTGGATGCCATTGAAAAGGGCGGACCTGCCGCAATTTCGCAGGCTACGGTCAGTGTGAAAGCCTCTTCGGAAACCGGGCCGAAACCGGCCCCGCAGGCGCTGAGACCTCGCATTCTTGTGGTGGATGATGAACCGGGAATTTGCGCCCTGGCAACTCATGCTCTCAGCAAAAATTTTGAGGTTTTCTGCGCTGAGGATGGCATGGATGCCATCAGCAAAATCACCTCTTATCAGCCGGATATGATCCTGATCGACACCATGATGCCCCGCATGAGCGGCTATCAGCTTTGTCAGTCATTGCGGAACAATGTGCGTTTTGCGCGGACCCCGATCATTTTGGCCTCGGCCAAACAGAGCCAGAAAGATCGGGAGTATAGCCTGAAGATTGGGGCGAACTATTTTCTGCAGAAGCCTTACACCGGCATCGAAGTTCTTCATGCGTGCCAGGAGATGACGAAGCGGCCTGACTTCCGGGTTCAGCCCAAAGTGCTGTCCGCACAGGACATACGGGCATTGGAAACCCGGCACAATTTCGACCAGTTCCAGGAGTCGCCGGAGGCACCTTTTGATATGCATGAGCTGCAGGATTTTATCCGGAAGTATGCGGAATAACGCGGGGACGCAAATCAAATTTCATTTGATTGATCCGGATTGGCGTGGCAACCACCCGTCCTTATGGATGACGGGAATGCCACACCATCATTGAGGTTGCCTGACGCTCCGATTTTATCGGTCCGTGGACTGACGAAAGTTTATCCGGGCATCATTGCGCTGGATGATGTCGATCTGGATTTGCATGGGGGGATGGCCCATGCCCTGGTAGGGGAAAACGGGGCGGGAAAATCGACGCTGATTAAGATGCTGGCGGGGGCCAGTCGGCCGGACGGCGGCTCAATCATTATGCGCGGGGAAACTGTTCGTTTGCCGACACCTGTGGGGGCTCGCCGCGCGGGGGTGGCGGTCGTTCACCAGCATAGCCACCTGATCCCCGACCTGACGGTGGCTGAGAACTTTGGTTTGCGGGAGGGTTATCCACGAAACGGCTTTGGATTGATCAACTGGAAAGCCCTTCAGGAAGCGGCCCGGCAAGCCGTTCATGTGATGATTCCGGGCATGGATGTAAACGTCCGGGCGTCGACCCTTTCGGGGGTGGAAAAGCAGATGGTGGAAATCAGCTTTGCTTTGGCGGCTGATCCGGCGGTCTTAATCCTGGATGAACCGACGGCGATTTTGCCGTACGCGGAAAGCGACCGCCTTTTCAGAATGGTGCGCGGGTACCTGGCCCGGGGCGGGGCTGTTCTCTATGTAAGCCACCGTCTGGATGAAGTTTTTGCCTTGTGCGACCGGGTGACGGTTCTGCGGGACGGGCGGCGGGTCTGGACTAAGAGGGCTGTGGAAACTAATCATGATGACCTGATCAAAGCCATGGTGGGCCGGGGGGTTACATTTGAACGGGATGAGACTTTGCTGCCGGGCAACGAGGTTTTGCTGGAA
>CAYUGQ010000173.1:0-1465 GCA_964444305.1 uncultured Candidatus Sumerlaeota bacterium | reverse complement strand
ATGCCGGAATTGCTGAGCTTGTCGCACCGGATTGGCATTATGCGCCAGGGGCGGCTGGTGTCGGAAATGAATGGGGCGGAAGCTTCTGAGGAAAGTATTTTGAAGGTTGCGCTGCCGCCGCAGGAGAATGTGCCGACGGATGCGGAGATGGCGGATTTGCGTGGGGAAAATGGTGTGGAGCCGGTGAAAACGCCGGTTGGCAAGGTTCGGAGAAGGAAATCGAAGGGTTTCCGCCGGGAGACGGGTTTGTTTTCTCTTCTGGTGCTGATGGTTGTGGTGGCGTCGGTGATGGTGCCAAACTTTGGAACGCTGGAAAACTTCAGCGATATTTGTCGGGGGCAGGCGATTTTGCTGCTGGGAGCGCTGGGTGTGGGGGCGGTAATTATTGCCGGGGGTATTGATATCAGCATTGGTGCGATGCTGGGACTGGCGGCTCTGACTGCGGGGCGTATGGACCAGGGAGGGCACTCGACGGTTTATGTCTGGCTGTTGCCTGTGGTGGTGGGTGCGGGTCTGGGGGCGATGAATGGTTTGATTACGGTTTTCGGGCGGGTTCACAGCATTGTGGTTACGCTGGGGGCGATGTTTATCCTGCAGGGGGCGATGCTTGAGATTATGGGGAATAGCTGGATTTTTGGTTTGGGCGACCGCCTGACGGGGATTGCCCGGGGGGATTTTTTGTCTGTGCCGAAGCTGGTGTGGTTTGGCGGTGGGGGTGTTCTTGTGACGTTGATTTTGCTGGGGTATACGGTTACGGGTCGGCGCTGGTATGCGCTGGGGGGTGATAGTTCCAGTGCGCAGCTTTTGGGGGTAAATCCGAGGATTGCGCTTCCGCTGGCTTTTGCTTTCAGCGGGGTATTAATCGGGCTGGCGGGGTTGTTGCAGGCGGGTTGGAATGGTCAGGTGCAGACGACTACGGGGCGGGGTTATGAGCTGAAGGCGATTGCGGCGGCGGTGATTGGCGGGGTGCATATTATGGGTGGCCGGGGCAGCGCTTTCGGAATCCTGGTGGGTGCGCTTTTGCTGGGGGTTATTGGTAATCTGCTGGTGTTGATGCACATTTCGGCTTTTTGGGACAACGCTATTACGGGGGCGGTTATCCTGGTGGCGGTTTGTGCGGATGCGTTTAGTTCCCGCAAGGACAGGAGCCTGGCATGATGGTGGGATATCTCTGGAAAATTTATGGGCGGCAGGTGGTGCTGGCGGGGGTTCTGCTGGTGCAGATGTTTGTAATCGGGCGGATGTCGCCAAGTTTTTTGGAGTCGCAGAATTTGCTGGATATGGCGACCCATATGGCGGAGGCGGGGATTATTGCGGTGGGGATGACGTTTATTATTATGACGGGGGGAATTGACCTGTCGGTGGGGTCGGTTCTGGCGTTGTGCGGGATTACTTTCGGGTACCTGATGGAACCGCTGGGGGTGTGGCCGGCGGCGGGGGTTGCGCTGCTGACGGGGTTTGCGGC
>CAYUGQ010000172.1:0-4509 GCA_964444305.1 uncultured Candidatus Sumerlaeota bacterium | reverse complement strand
CCCTAACGAAGTTCGGGAGGGTTGATCCGGGCATCAATGTCATATGGATCATCCAGGGCGACCTGGTTCACCGCCTCGATTTCTTCCGGCCATTCGGGGACCCGGGAAATCCGCATTGCGACCCAGCGGCCGACGGACGACAACGCCAGGAGCGGCCACTGGATCCACCCGATGAGGGACAGTATCGGGTTGGGGTGGCGGTATCCGGTCGCTAAAACCTCGTACCCCACGCGGAAAGACTCCCGCTTTCTGTTGATCGGCAGGGCTTGCTTGACGTACCCAGCTACCGCTTCGGGCCCTTCTTCCATATAACGGCGAAAGAACTCCCAATGCGCATGTAATTTCCGCAGCCCTTCACCGCGGTTGAAGGCGCTGAAAGTTCCAAGGGCAAAAGTTTCCTTTACCGTCTCGCCATCCGCCTTTAGAACGTGCCCGCGAATCTCCCAGTATCGCGCGTCGTGATCTAGTGTGAAAAAAACTTCGTCCCACGGAATATTCAGAACGGTTCCGTCTTTGCGAAAGACATGGACCATTTTCGTCTGGCGGTTGAGACGGATTGGATAGTGCGTGTAATAGGCCCACTCAAAGCGCGCAAGCCAAATCCCAACCGCTGAAACAAGCCAAAGGAGCAACGCGGCCAAAGCGCCTGATATGGCGCCTGCGGAGTCGCCGGCTGCTGCCTTCTCAAACCCGAACGTCAAGAACCATAGGCCGAATAGGATCATCATCACTGCGATCCCATTGGCCATCAATGTCATCCAACCCTTCCCCAGGTAGTACTTGTCGACGAGTTCCAAATAGGTGGAGTTGAGCTTAATGACAGACAGATCTGAGTAAGGCTCCGAAGTTTCGATCCGTGAACCCTGAAGCAATCGGTACGCTTGGTCTTGTTCGTTTAGCCGGCGACCCACGGGAAAAGGGCGCAGCGGTACAATTCCTTGGTAGTGCATCAGCCTGCCCTTACCGCCAGTTCGTACTCCTGCTGTTCTGCAGCAGCGTCCGCGTAGCGTTCGCTCTCTAGTCGGCCCCACAGGCAGCGATCCAGCCACGCATGGAGCTTGTTATCCCCGAAAGCCATCATAGCAACGACCATAGCAACCAGCAGTATGAAAAACACACCACTCCAGGCCAACGATGCAATAAGAATTCCGAACGTAAGGCCAGCGCCGGCAATCGCTGTTCCGAGGTAGAGCCACCCCATCGCATAGTTTCCTCGACTAAATTCCTGCTTGGCGCGCCAAGCATCGACACCGGCCGTGAAGAACCCTACGACGGCGGTGAGGCGCCGGCCGATCAGTCCAACCAGCTCCCCCACCGGTGCAAAACGCGCGAATCGCGGCTTCACGCCGCCCAGCCTCTGCGCCTGCTTGCCGCCCAGCTCCAACGCACCTCCGAGGACCCCCGCACTAGCCGACCAAAAGCGGACCCACGACTCCTGCCGTTCGTGCTGCAAGCTCGCTGTGGCGTCCTCGTATAGCTTCCCTAGGGCCGCCGCCGACAAAACGGCTCCGGCAAGGCCGGCACGAAGATCGGTGTCGATGACCCGTCGCCAGTTAACCAGCTTCGCGGTCACAAACCTCGCCCGGTCGCTCCGGTAGCGGGCTTCCGTCACCAGCCCACCATCCTCCCGCACGCCGATAAAGCCGATGTCATCCCGCTGTTGCCGGGAGTCAAGCCCGAAGACCCCCAACCGACGCAGTTCCGCTCTCGCGGCGGAGCGCCGCAGCCTGCGCCCTGACTGTTGCTCCAGCGCCATGATCACTTCCGTCACGATCTGGCCGGACGTCTTTCCCTTCACCGAGACGCGCTCCAAAGGAATGTTGCCGGCGGCACCCCAGGCAACCAGACCGTAGAGCATCGCAGGGCTATCCACCGCACCAGACAGCAACCTTGCCGCGGGGCCCGTAGTCTCCTTGATGAGCGTCGCCATCCAGATGCTCATCGCGCTCCCTCCAGCGAGCCGATCCGCCTCTGCATACATTGCGAACAAACGATCCCAAGGCAGCGTGTTGAAATCCACCTTCCCGGCATTTTCTGCGGCAGATGCAACTGCCTCGGCGATCGCGTCCTGGTTCAACGTATACGCCTTGAGCAACAGGTTGTCTCTTTCTCGCGGACTGCCCTCCATCCATCGCTGGTATAGCGTGGCTTGGGGTGCCTTGTCCTGGGTGTCCGCGATACAGGAGAGCACGGCACCCAGGTAGCCAACGCCGCTCTCCATGTCATCAGGGTCGTGGTTGCAGTTCAGGTGAACCTTCAGAGACGTGGATTCCAGGAGCGCCAAGTGCAGCGCTGCCAGCGGCGCGATGACTGATTCGTCCAATGCCCTGAGTTCAATATCGTGCTGGCGTTGCCAACGCAGTCGAGCCTGCTCGTCGTAGCGCGCCTCGTATCCACCACGTTTCCAGGCGCCGCGCCGAACTGCTAACAGCTCCTCCGGCGTCGTCGCCATGCCTTCGGTCGCCAGGTCGCCTGCTCCAGGCCCACCCCGCATTTCCGCATAAGCGGAAATGTGGCGAATGGTTCTTTCCGCTGTCTCGGAGGCGGCCAATTCTGCTTGATGCTCGACTGCGGCGCGCAGCTGCAAGATTGCAGCGGAAGCAGCGAGCGGGCGTATCCGCCCGGCTTCATGCATGAACTCTTCCAGACGATAGTTCATGAGCGCAGCCACGTCAGCGGTAACCCCAACAGGGTCGTCCAGCGCGACCATCAAAGGCGGGACATCAAGTCCGGTCGCGTCACTCGGGTCAGCTGCCAGAGAACCCCGGTGAAGTCGGAGCGTGGTTGAGCTCCGAAAGCATATGGGCTCGACTGGAATGCCGGATGCGGGCGGACACGCACTGGCGCTTCGTAGGACAAACCCAGCTTGCTGCTTTCACCACGCGCCCGGGCGTGGTCGTGATAGCCCGGCTGCGTGCCCTGCACTACATATTCGGAGACGCGCTCCACCGCGAGTGACAACAGGGATGCGTGTGGTTGGGTTGTTTTTCCTCCGCTTCGCACCCAGGCGCCGGCGTCTACGCAGCGCATGTGCAGATCTCGATAGCTCCTGTCGTTGTGACGGTCCATGACCTCTTTTGTCCAGCGGGTATCACTGAACGCCAACCAGAGCTTTTCCACCGTTTCTGCGTCCCGGATCTGGATGCAGCGGGCCAGCGACACGGGTGCGTTTCGGCTGCACATGGCTGGCTGCGCCGGTATGGCACCGCCTAGTGGGCCTTCGTCCGGGTCGAAACGGTATAGCTGGCCGGCCGAATCCACCTCGTAGGCCGACCATTCATCGTTAGCCTCGTCATAGACATACAGGAATCCGGCGCGCAGCAAACGCAGGGTGTAGTGCGCGAGATCGGTATCCGGTCTTGGGTAGGCGGCGGCGTCGAAAGGCCCGGAGAGTGTGGGGGCACGCTGATCATCTTCGACGTCTTCCCCGGCCCATGCCAACGCGTACCGCAGCGGAAGGATCGGAAGCCCGATAACCGTGCATACCGGGCAGCGATGAGCCTCGGGCGAAGCTGCTTGGGACTGCTTACTCATACTGGCTCCTCGATCCTTGAGTGTCTATGTCTTTCGGCCTGCATCACGTACCTGACCAGATCGCGGTCGGCGATCACTCCAGACGCCCTGGCCTGGCAGAGGTGCGCGTCGAGTCTTTCAATTCGCACGCGCAGCGGCTCCGCAGAAGGGGCGCCGGCGCCCAACTGCGCAAGGCAACGGTTTACCACTGGCTGGCGCTGGAGCCGACCCAACTGAGCCGGTGTAATGAGCAGGCGGTTGGCGGCACGCATCGGCGGATCCGGCCGGTCAAGCTGTTGCCAGCAGCCGTCACGAGGCTCTGCCCAAGTCCAGGTACGCACTGGCCCGAACAAGAATCGCAGCTGCGCCTGATCCAGCCACCAGGTCAAGCTGCTGAACACCCTCGGATCATGGAATCGCAGCCACGCCGTGCCGCCATCGGGTATCCGCACCAGCATCCGCTTGCCCAATGCGACGGCCATCGCTTCCGGCGACACGTCGCTGGCAAGCAGCGCGGAAAACATCGGCTGACCAGTCTCCCGGTAGTGGGCGCTGTTGCGCTCCAGAAGCTCGAGCTTCGCCTCATAATCAAGCTCAGCCAACGGAAGCAACTGTGGTACCAGGTGCGGCTGCCCTCGGAACTCAGCTGCTCGCAGCGGGATGACGGGCAGATCCTGCCATCTGTTGGAAGGCGTTCGCATCGGACTGATAAGCGCGAATTCGTGCGCAAACAATTGGCGATGCGACAAATCACCAATGGAAGGTAGATCGGTGCTCATGTCATGCGAAGCAGCGGTGCACCGCCCATCTCGGCCTCGCGAGCCTCGTAATCACAAAATCTCGGCTCAGCTTCCCCAAACTCCGGCGCCTGCCCGCTGGCACCCCCCGGCCCCGCCAACTCCCGCATCGCTCCCTTGAACTCGATCACCCCCGGCGCGCCCAGCTCAATATCCCCACCCTCCAGCTTCAGATAAGCCCCTTGCGCCGTCAGCAGCA
>CAYUGQ010000171.1:0-4590 GCA_964444305.1 uncultured Candidatus Sumerlaeota bacterium | reverse complement strand
CAGATCAGCCTCGTCCGCGGCGGCGGCGGCAACTCCGTCGATGAAGACGCCGGCCGCAACAATCTCCAAAGCGGTCTCTTCGGTCGGTTCAACGTCGAACCCGAATCGCCACCCCATCCCGCCTCCATGCCCGAAGGTGCAAACCTTCCCAAAACCGACGAGCAATGCACAAACCCCGATTGCAGCCACGACGGCCATTCCCACTAAAACCACCGCCGCCAGCCAATTCTCCCAAAACCAAACCAAAAACCCATGCCACAAACCCATGCCACAAAAAAAGCCCCGCCGCTCTGGCGGGGCTTCTTCATTTTAAACGCAATGAACCACTTGAATCAAATTACGAAACGACAAAATCTTCCGGCTTAAACTCCAGACGGCGCTGCGCCTCCACCGCCTCATTCACCTTCAGCACAGCCACAGCCGTTTCATAACCAACCTCACCCGGACAATTCAGCTCTTCCCCATCCCGAATCGCCGCAAAGAAGTTCTCCAGGTGCGGCATATGCGCCGGCTTTGACAATTCCACCGGCAGCGGCCACTGCACCGCCTCCGCCGTCACACGCACATCCACCACCGTACCAGGCTCCGCAGGCTTCGGCTCGGCCGGACGCTTGATCCAGCCCTTCTCCACCCACTCATCCCAAGGCTCCGCGTGCTCTTCACGCCACACCCAGTTACCACGGTTAGGCAGCTCAGAAATATCAACCGACGCATTCTCGCCCATGAAAACCTCATAGAACAACGCATGCTTCGTCGTCGTCAGCACCTTGTATGAAGCCCGCGCCGTCCCCTGCGGCGTATCATACTCATACACGCAGTAAACGTTGTCATACCACTCGTGCTGCTTATAATAATCAATCCCGCCTGACGCAATCACGCTCTTCGGATTCGCCTTAAACACCCAGCTGAAAATATCAATCTGGTGCGAACCCAAATCCACAATCGGCCCGCCGCCATACTTTTTATACCAGCGCCAGTTCCGGAACTCATGCATGTTCGCATAGCCATACTTCTTCAGCGTCTCTTCCGGAATTTCATAGCGACTCGGCCAGGACAAGTCATCACTCTTACTCCGGTTCCACTGACCCGAAGCATGGTTAACCCACCCAAACAGGTTCGCTTCACCCATCAGGTTATTAACCACATGCAGATAACGCGGGTTACTGCGACGCTGATGCCCGATCTGAAGCAGCTTCCCCGTCCGACGCTGAGCTTCCAGCATCTGCCGCGCACCCTCAATCGTGTTAGACATCTCTTTTTCGCAATAGACGTGCAGCCCCTTCTCAAGACAAGCCACCGTCTGCTCCGCATGCACAAAATCCGGCGTCGCAATAATTACCCCGTGAAGATCCGTTTCCTTGTCCAGCATCTCACGGTAATCTTCATACACATTCGCCTCATGCCCATAATGCTTGATGTAGCGAGACACCTGCCGCTGGCCATATTCCCAGATGTCACATACCGCAAGAATCTTGATTCCCGGTATCTTGATAATCGAATCAACCAGCACACGGCCCTGGGCCCCGCAACCGATCAGAGCAATGTTAATCTGCTCCACGTTATCAGCATCTGTCTTAATCAGCGGACCAGTCGACGTACCGTCCGCCTGCTGGGAGCCCGTCGTTCCCTGCGCTACCACCACACCTGTGCCTGCAACCGCCGCCGCCGCCATCAGGAAATCGCGTCGACTCAGAATTCTCGGTCCCTTGGGATTCTTCTCGTGACTCAAAGTTTGATTCCTTTCTACATCTTTCGCGGACGAGCCGCACCACAGTTCGTTTAAATTTCAGATGATCAAAGGTGAAGATGCAGGGCAGAGAACCCTGCTACTGCGGCATAGCACTATACCTTAAATCCGACATTGGTTTTCCGTCTTCATTCAGGATTCGCGCCGCCAAACTCCAGTTTCCACTGCCTTGAACAACCTTGAATAAAAGCCTGTTCCAGCCCCGTTTCAACTGGATTTTTTCCTTATCTGCATTCCACTCAAAAGATCGCGTCGGCCGCGTTACATAAGCCTGTTCGCCATTCACCCAAACCGCCAGACCATCATCCGATCCCGTACGCAATTCAGCCGTCCGATCCTCCGGACTAAACACATGCGTCCGCAGATAAACAGCCCCATTCGCCGTGTTCGGATACCAGCGGTCAATATCACCCCGCCCTTTATTATTACCCGAATCAACACCAGCCCAAAACACCCCCGCCCACTCATCATCCCCCGGCTCTTCCAGACCTTTCTTTATGCTCTCTGCAGGTGTAGCCCCCACATCAACAATCCCGCTAATCTGAAACGCCCGGATCGCCGGCCAACCCTCCTCCGGCGGCGTCAGCACTTGCTCCAGGCTGTTCCATTGTTCCGTATCAAACTTATCCCGCATCGGGCTCAGCAGTTCCGCAGCCTTCGCCGCATCAATCTGCTCAATAACCGGGGCATAAGTCAAAATAGCAGCCACCGTCTCCGCCTTCAAATCCTCTTCATCCAGGTAAGGCAACAGCACCTCAATCACACCCGTCGTCTTCAGCTCCGCCACAGCCCCCAGCACCGCCCGTTTTTCATCCGCCCCCGTCGCCATATCCAAAACCCGCTGCGCCATCTCCAGCCGCGGGGCATCATTCCCCTGTCCCTCCGTCAGCAACCGCGCAATCGCCCGCATAGCCAGCACCTTATGCACCTGCTCATCAGACTCCGACGCCACCTTCATTAGATCGTCCAGCGCAATCGGCTCAGGAAATTCCGCCAGGGCCCGCACCGCCGCATCCCGCAGCTCCTCATTCGACTCACCCGCAATCTGCTCCCGCAAAGTCCCCAGCGCCATCGTCCCGCCCACACGCCCAAGCACACCCAGCAGCGATGCCTTCACAGCATCACTTTCCGCCGATCTAAAAGCCCGTTGAACCTGCCCCACAGCCTCGGCCTTCGCCTTCGCTCCACGAGTCAGCGAACTGATCGTACGCCCCGCCTCCCGCATCCCACGGCCATCGGACAAGCCATCATGAATCTCCAAAATTCTTTCCAGGTTCTCCTCTCCAGCCACTTGCGATAACGCCTTAAACGCCGCCACAGCCACCGCCGAATCATCCCCCGCAGCCGCCTGCAACAACGGATCTAGCGTCCCCTCTGCCTTTCGCCCCATAGCCGCCTCAATAGCCGCCACACGCTGCCCCGGAGAAGGAGCATCACCGATCAAAGCAATCAAACGCTCATCCACCTCAGACCCCCGCAAGTCCGCAAGAGTCTCCATAGCCGCAACCGGCGCATCACCCCGCTGCTCACCAGCCACCTTCACAAGCAAAGGAACAACCGACTCATCCCCAATTTGCCTCAACGCACGAATCGCCGCCACCTGCAACTCCGGCGCATTCTCATCCGCCTCCGCCGCCAGTTCCCTCAATGACTCCAGCGCAGACTTCTCACCACGAGCCCCTAAGATTTCCACCATAATAACCCGCCGCTCAGGCTCAGCACCCTCCAGCCGCTCCAAAAGCTGAGCCGCAATATCCTCATTGTCCCCCCGCACCAGGATCTGCCGGGCCACCTGTGCAAGACCACCCGTCGCCCCCTCATCCAGCGCACGCAGTGCCGCCTCTTCCGGATTACCACTCAACCGCGCCTTGCCACGAAACGCCGCCAGACTCGCCGGACTACCCTCACCCTCCTCACTCACCCGGTCATACAACCGCCCCGCCATCTCCCGATTATCCTTCGCAAGAGCATCACCTGCGTTGCTCAACGCCACAAGCCAGACATCCCGAGTCTCATCCGTCGGCGAAACCGCCTCCATCAGAGCACGCGCCGCCTCAACCGACCCGATTTTCCCCAGCGCGGTAATAGCCAGCAACTGCTCCTCCGCCGTCCCCTCACCCGCCAGCGAAGTCAGACGCGACACCGCCTCTTCAGACGAAACCCTGCGATCCCCCAGCGCATTAATAATAGCCAGCCGCGCCGCATCATCCGCCGAATCCAGCCCCTTGATCAAAACCTGCTCCGCCCCCTCCCCCGGAATATCCGTCACAGCCCGAACCGCCGACTGCGCCAGCGTTTCATCCTCCGCACCAATCAATCCCGCCAGCGCCTCCGCCACCTCCGGCGAACCAATTTCCCCGATCCGCCTCAGCGCCAGATCCCGCGCCGCATACGTCAGGTCATCATTATTCGCCCTCTCCACCAGCGCATCAACCAGCCCCTTCCGCCGCTCCGCATCATTCAAAGACCCCCGCACAGCCGCATCAATCGTCAGAAGAAAGTCGCGCTCATTCCCAAAATCATAGTCCTCCAGCTTCCCCAATGCATCCCGCAAATCCTCCTCCGAAACCGCCTCCGTCGCAGCCGTTCCCGTCGTCGGACGGTCATCCCCGCCACTGCCCCCCGCCTTGCTCGGCGCAGGATCCGTCGGCGCATCTAAATCCCCCAGCGCAAACTGCAATCCATCCAGGTAATGCTGCAAAACAACCGGATTAGAAAACAAGTGTTCGTTATGACCCAACGACGTATAGAACACCCGCCCCTCGCCAAAATTATGAACCCAGCTCACCGGGAAATCCCCATCCGTACGAACAATCCCCACCTTGTTCATAACCGTCTTTACC
>CAYUGQ010000170.1:0-4592 GCA_964444305.1 uncultured Candidatus Sumerlaeota bacterium | reverse complement strand
CAGATTCAACGTGACCATCGCATCGGGCGAAAGAGGGTCGTCAACCGACGCATCCATATTGGTGTAGCCCAGAACCCCTTGAAACAGGTTGGAAAAATATCCCACCCGATGCGTATAGGCTCCGAATGTTCCGGGATGATAAAAGCCGGACAGGTTTGCGTATTCGTTGCCGGGGTAAGTGATTTCTGCGGGAATATACTCTGGTGGATTAGCGAAGCCTCCGAATGGCGGCGCGCCTGGCGGATTGATGCTTATGCCGTCCGTAGACGGAACTCCCAGTATTCCTCTCCAATCCATTAGCCCGCCATTTAGTGGCTGACAAACATCGATCGGAGTTGTGTGCTGGCGGCGCAAACGCCATCCGGCAACACCCGTCGTTAATGTGTTGCCGGATTGGCTAAGAATCGCAATGGGTACGGTTGCCATGATAAAAACGCTATAATCAGAAAATGCTTAAAAACTTTATCGGCGGCTTCTTTCTCGGATGCTGCTTATTCGTGATTCTCGGTTTTGCGTTGCTGCTTGGCGGCTGCTCGAAAGCATCCTCGCAAGAAGATTTACTCATCGGTAAATGGCAGAAACCCGGTCAGCCCGTCACCATGCACTTCTTTGAAACCGGTGATATGGATTACGTCCATCACGGTAAGCAACTCGCGGGCACTTATCGCTGGATTGACGATACTCGCATCCGGTTCGGAGCCGGTCACTCCGAAGCCGCCATTCTCGAAATCCACATCGAAGGCGATACGCTCACCACCAAAACCGCAACCGCAACCGAAACATGGAATCGCATCGAATAACTCACTGTCCGAACACGGCCAGCCCGGTATCTTCCGCGATGTAACTCAAAACACGGTTGGCGGTATTATTCGCAAAACCACCGATGCCGTTCGCCGTCTGCGCCGTGTTCTTTTCGGTTTTCTCGGAAAGATGATTGCCTTTTTTGAGTTCTTCCAACTGCGCTTCCAAAGTCGAAGCCAGTTTCAACAACCTATCGCCGCCGCCTGAACTCGTTTCGCCGATGCGCCGCAAAATGCCCTGAATGTTACTGATAAGCTCAGGGTTATTCGCCAGATCGGATTTACCGAGATAGCTGAGCGCGTTATCGCGTCCCTCTGCGTAGTTACCCGTCGCGCCTTCCATCGCGCCGTACAACGACATTCCGGCATAGCCCACAGTACCGACTGCGCCGACTTGCGCCGCGCCTTTAGCAAAGCGTCCGGCCCGCCCTGCGCTTTCCGCTGCGCCCCTGCCGAACTGTCCGGCACGCGCCGCAATACGGCTCCCGATGCGAACCGCATTGCCCCACATTCCGCTTTGGTTTAAGCCTGGCATACCGCCGCCGCCGTAAGGATTGCTGATGTCCTGATACATATCCCAACTATCAGCAATTGCACCGCGCACGCGCGCCACAGGCGACGGAGACGCCGCGCCGCCCGCACTTGCGCCTGCGCCGATACCGAGACGCCCGCCCGCTTTGACGACGACATTCGCCGCGCCCGCGATAAAGCCGACGAATGATCGGATACCGTTGATAATCGCATCGAAGACGGTGAGTACTGCCGGGACTTGAGAAATTAGGCCGGTTGTGAACTCGCCAAAACCTTTTAAGAGATAACCCGCACCATTCAGGAACGAAATCGCGCCTTTCAAAATCATCGGCGGCAAATCTTCCATCAGCCATTTCCCGGCGCGCTCGATGACTTTCCCGATGGTGCCGCTGTGCTTTGCCAGATAATCCGCCACGCGCCCCAGTGTGCGCTCCACAATCGGCAAGAGCGTGGCGGCGAACTTCATCTTGATTGCATCGACCACCATGCCGATGCGCGCCGTCACGAGCGGCAAATCTTCCGCGAACCGGCGCACCGTTTCCGGTGACATTCCGAGTGAGTTCTGGATGCGCGATTGATAGCCCAACTGCTCTTGCACGCGGTTTCGAGGCAGATTCGCTAAGAACTGGCCTTGTGGGCTATTCATGCCGATGCCCGAAAGCATCGACTGGCGCATCGCGTGCCCCATGAAGCCGCCGCCGAACGATTGCGCCCTCGCGTTGATGGATGCTGGGTCGTAGGGATTGACACCGAACACGCGCCCCGCCATTGACGTGACGCCGTGATGTTGCCCGCCGTTGGATAAATCGCCCGCGCCGATACCGAACGCCCCGAACCGGTTCGCAATGCCCTGCGCCATGCCGGTACTCATGCCGGTCGCGTTGCGTAAACCAATAATCTGCCGCGCGTGTTCGGTCGCGGCTTTTGTGGACGCCGCCAATGCCGCTGCGAACGCCGTGATGCCGCCGATAACCACGCCGCCCAGCATCGCGCCGGTGCGCAGTAAAAGCCCGGCGAAGCTCGTGAGTTGTCCAACGACGAAACGGAACGCGTTCGTGAGCCATCCGAGAACCGTTTGCAATCCGCCAATGCCTGCGGATACGCCTGATGTAATGCCGCCGCCGATTAAACCTAACATGAGTTGCTCACTGTTTTTTTACTGCCGTCCGCGTCAAAATCAAATGCGAGAGATGCCATGTTTGCATCAGGGATGCGATGTGTTCCTGCTTTGCTTTCGGGAGCGCGTAGTACTCCGATGGTGCCATTGAAAGAAAAACGAAAAACTCATCTAAACTTTCTTCTTCTTCATCGCTGAGCGGCGCTTGCACAGCGCGTGGGTCGTGCGGGTCGATTAAACCCGTCAGCATTAAGCCTTCAAGCGCCGCTGTAAGTTTTTTACTGTGTTGAAACCAATCAAAAGCCGCTCTCCTAACAGTTCGCTGAGATTGATTTTGTCGTTTTCGTCCAAAGACAAAAGCGATTCGGTCGTGAATGGCGCTTTGCGATTCCATCCGACAACCGCGCCGGATAGGAACGTGTCGTAAATCGCTTCTTTTTGCACGAGTAGCTTTTCGAGTTCGCCATCGAAGTAATCTTCGCGCTCCTCGCCGATTTCACCGGTCACGCCTTCGGTATCAATTTCGTCGGTCGTGAGTTCAGGGTTTTCTTCAAGCTGCTTTGCGACGTGCGCGGCTTTGGCTTCTTTATCGGCGGCGTCCTGTTCGCCCTGCATCGTTTTCTGCAATTCGTCAATCGCCCGCCCAACTGCTTTCAGATCGCGCTGATAACGCTTGACACGCGCCTTTTTATCAGCGCGTTCGATTTCGCCAAGATAGAACTCAACGCCGCCATATTCCAGCGGGTCGCCGCGATAACCGGCCTCACCGGGAAGCCAGCCGCGCTCTAACTTAGGCGCGGCAACCGAACGCGTTTTTCCTGGCACGTTCAACCCCACTACTTCGGGCACTGGTGTTTCTTCGCTCATGCCTTATCCTTTTTGCCAAACGGTCTTGCCTTCACTTCGACCGGCTTCGCTGTAATAATCTTTGCAATCGGTTCACCGTTCACCGTCGCCACGCCGCGCGGTTTTTTGGGAATCAGTTCCGCCGCCGCTTCCAAGACTTCGCGCTTTTCGCGCTGCGTCGGCAGAGATTCGAGCTTTGCTTCAAACGCGGTTTCGGCTTTTTCCGTAACTGTCGTGTAATCTTTTTTACGTGCCATGATTAACCTCCACTCACTACGTCATCGGCTTCACATTCCACATCATTAATTCTTCGAGTACGTGAAACGCGGGCTAATGAGATGCCCTCACCTCGCATTCGCATCTTACAACCCACCAATTTTAGTTTTCTTTGAATCGTGCCATTACTTGTGTTGTATCTTGCAGCTAAGTCCCGTGACGAAAAACCCTTTTTGTATTCCGTGGCAAGTTCGCACGGGTCAAGATCGTGGCGGTAGTTCTCTCTTCTTGTCGCCGATTCTTGACAGTTTCGTCGCTCGACCCCAGCATTGATTAACCGCGTGAATACTACTTTGCGTCCTACGCCTAATTCTTCTGCTATTGCGTCGCACGACTTCCCCCTAATGTATTCGGCAATAATTCCATCAGGCAAAATATCAGGGCGTTTAATGTGATGGGTTCGAGTTGACAACACCTGCATCGCCATTTCTTTCTTGCGGGATAACGCCACCTTCGCATCCCCATAAAGAACTTTTACCATCCGTTGCACAATACCAATCCCGCCGATCCGAGTCCCCCAAATACTCCTTTGTTTTTCAATCGTGAAAGGTGCCCCGGTAATCATTCGCCCGAATCCCGCAAATCCCTCTACCATTTCTCTGTTCCCGCAAAACATAAGTGAGTACCCCGTTTTGGTTTTATGGATAGACCCGTCGCCATCAATACAACCTCGCCAATACGCAGCTTGTAAATCCTGCCTGCCTTCTGGCGCACGCCATGGCGTCACCGTGAAAGTCTTTTTAGGGGTAATGCCATATTTGCCCAAATCACGAACCATTTTTACCGAAGAAAAAGACAGAATATAACTCGCGCCACTTCCCCAGTTATTAGGATTGCCTGATAGCGCTACAGGCGGCTTCCATTTAATAGGGACATTGCCGCCGGTGGCATCTCGAAAAGATACGAGAATATCAACATCTCTCTCTTGCAATCCCAGCCTGACCTCACCTCTTTCCGTCACGCACCCATCGGCGGCCATCAATCCTAAGAAGTACGCCTTTTCCTCTGCGTCAATTTCTGCA
>CAYUGQ010000169.1:0-4749 GCA_964444305.1 uncultured Candidatus Sumerlaeota bacterium | reverse complement strand
CGTCAGAGTAAGCGATGCGAGCGCCGAGGTCGGTTAGTTCGTCGATGATGCCGTAAATGCTATCTTCGCTACCTGGAATCGGGTCAGCGGAGAAAACTATGGTGTCAGTTTCTTTGACGGTGAAGACTCGGTGTTGACCAGAGGTGAGTCGGGCTAGGGCTGAACCTTCTTGACCGTAGGCTCCGGTTAAGATGATGAGCTGCTGGTTGTCAGGGAAGCTGGAAATAGCGGTGTCCTTGACGACTACGCCATCGGGGATTTGGGCATAGCCGAGTCGAGTGGCGATACTCATGATGTTCTCGATGCTGCGGCCGGCAAAAACGACTTTGCGGTTATGGCGGATGGCCACGTTGATGGCTTGTTGCATACGAGTGACGTTGGAAGAAATGGTGGTCAGGAAAACGCGTCCTGGAGCCTGGCCGATCTCGGTTTCTAGGCGAGATTCAACGACGACCTCGGAGGGAGTGTATCCTTGTTTTTCAACGCGGAGACAGTCGGACATGAGAGCTAGAACTCCTTCGCCACCGGCTCGGGCTAGTTTGTCGACTTCGATGATGGTGCCGTCGACGCTGGTCCAGTCATATTTGTAGTCACCGGTGTGGATGGTCTTGCCGACTGGGGTTTCGATGATGAAACCGAAGGAGTCGGGAATAGAGTGGTTAACGCGGAAGGGCTTGATAGTGAAGGCACCAAAGGTGTATTCACCGTCGGCTTCGATTTCGTGGAGTGTTTGCTTGGTACGGAATTCGGTGAGCTTGCCTTTGATTAGTTCGAGGGCGAAGCGAGGGGCGTAGATAGGCACGTTGAGCTTGGGAGCCAAGTAAGGGATGGCACCGATGTGGTCTTCGTGTCCGTGGGTAATAACGATGGCTTTGATACGGTGGACCTTGTCCTTGAGGTAGGTGATGTCAGGGATAACGATGTCGATACCCAACATGTCGCTGGTGGGGAAGCCCATACCGCAGTCGACGAGAATGATGTCGTTGCCGTACTCGTAAACGAATAGGTTTTGGGTTACGTACCCGTTGCCACCGAGGGGTAAAACCTTGAGGACGGGAGCGCCTTCAGGGTTGAAGGATCCTTGTTGGTTAGCGGCTAATTGTGAGCCGGCCTTGACCCGGTTGATGGGGCGGTGGCGGTTGGAGCGAGCTGGTCCAGCGGGGGTTCGGCTTGATGAGCTGGAACGGTTGACTGGATTATTTGAGCTGCTGCTTGAACTAGCGTTGGAGCTAGTGCTGGAGCTCGTGTTCGCACCTTGGCTCGAGGATTGGTGAGGACCGGCTGGCCGTGAATTGTTGGCTGGCACGGTACTGGTTGAGTGAATTACTGGCGACTGACGTCGACCCATAGGGGCTTTTTTGATAAATTCTGCCATAATTTTGGGGAGCTGGCGGTCTGTGGCCGGCTGCTGTCAGCATTTATTTGCTGCTAGCTGCGGACTGCGGACTGCGAGCTACTAAATTCTTTCTGGTCGGGAAACGACCTTCTTTTCTTACTTCTACGTCTTAAATAATTTGACGACGCAAAGGATTTTAAATGACTCAAGGGTGAGTCGATTACTGGTGAATGACCGTGGTTCTTACCAATCTGGTAGGAACTGACGGACGTTCTGTGAGGTGATGTAAAATTGCTGAGCTTGGCCGGTAACCATTTGCAGGGCTACTTTGCGGACAAGGCCGTTGATGACTCGTTCCATGGTGCGGATACCGGCATCGAACCCGAGAGGGCGGACGATATCTTGCCAGACATCGTCTTCTATAATAACAGCTTGCGGGGGTATATTGGCAGCCTGCAATTGTCGGGGGAATAGATAATCCCGGGCGATGTGCACTTTTTCTTGGTCTGAATAGCCAGGCATCTGGATGACTTCGAGTCGGTCGAGAACGGCGTTGGCGATGCCGCCGGTGTTGTTGGCCGAGGCGATGAAGAGGGCTTCGGACAGGTCGAAGGGATAGTCGATGAAGTTGTCGACGAAGCTGCTGTTTTGCTCGGGGTCGAGTAGTTCAAGTAAAACGCCCATCAGCTCTCCTCGACCATTTTCGGCGGTTCGATCGATTTCGTCAAGTAAAATAACGGGATTGCGGACTTGGACACGACGAAGAGCTTTGATGACCTGGCCGGGCTCGGCTGAGGGGAGGCCTCGTGATTGTCCTCGGAGTTGCTGAGCTGAGCCCATGCCGCCCATGGGAATACGGATGAAGGGGCGGTTGAGGCTGGCGGCGACTGAGGAGGCGATGGAGGTTTTGCCGATACCGGGTAGGCCGACGAAGCACAGGACGGGTGAGCGGGACATGGAAATCTGCTGTGAGGCCTGAGATTGTCGGATAAGAACGGCTAGGTGCTCGAGGATGCGCTGCTTGATGGGGATAAGTCCATAATGATGCTGGTTGAGCACGGTTTGGGCGTATCTTAGATCAAGCGTATCTTGGTTTCTGGCGAACCAGGGGGTGGCTAGAACCCATTCGATGTAACTGACTGTTTCTTCGTATGAATGGAAGTATCCAGGTTGGCCCAAAGAGCGGTTTAGTCGATGGATGAGGCTGTCTAGCTTGGTGCGTAATTCGGGTGGTAATTGGACCTGAGCTACGGACTGGGCTAGGGCTTGCAATTCTACGTGTAAAGGTGCGTCGGCGACGGGCTCGACGGCATTAGCCGTCGGGGAGGCGGGAGGCGGGAGGCTGGAGGCAGAGGGAGCCGGTGGGGCCGTAGTCGCCGGAGCTGGTTGATTGTCGTTGGGGGCAGCTGACAGGGGCTGTTGGGCAGTGGGCATATCTTGGTTAGTATAACATGGGGGGGAGCTGGCAGATCGCTTCGCTGGCAGCTGGCAGCTGGCAGCTGCTGTGAGCTGCGGGCTGCGAGCTGCGGGCTGTTTCTATTCCGGTTGGGGGAGGAGGGCTTTGCGGGAGAGGTTGATGCGGCCTTGGTCGTCGATCTTGATGACCTTGACGTGGACCATGTCGCCCTCTTGAACGACGTCAGTGACGTTGTTGACGCGTGCGTGCTCTAGTTCAGAGATATGGATGAGACCGTCCTTGCCGGGAACGAGTTCGACGAAGGCGCCGAAATCCATGACCTTGACTACTTTTCCGTGATATTCCTCATCAACTTCGATTTGCTTGGTCAGGTTTTGGACCCATTCGATGGCTCGGGTTAGTCCTTCGGCGCTTTCGCTGGCGATAGTGACTGATCCGTCGTCTTCGATGTCGATCTGGGCACCGGTTTCGTCAATGATTTGGTTAATCATTTTGCCACCAGGGCCGATAACCAGTCCGATCAACTTGGGATTGATCTTAATCATTTTGACGCGAGGAGCGTGTTGAGAAAGTTCGGAGCGAGACTCAGAGATGGTCTGGAGCATTTCATTGAGGATGTGGTCGCGGCCAGCTTTGGCTTGAGCCAAGGCTTCTTGGAGAATCTGTTGGCTGACGCCAGTGACCTTCATATCTAGTTGAAGGGCGGTAATCCCCTTGGCGGTTCCGGCCACCTTGAAGTCCATGTCACCCATGAAGTCTTCGATGCCTTGGATGTCAGACAGGATGGCGTATTTTTCACCGTCGGTGATCAGGCCCATGGCGATACCGGAAACGGGAGCGGTGATGGGAACGCCGGCGTCCATGAGGGACATGGTCGATCCACAGACTGAACCCATGGAGGAAGAGCCGTTGGAGGAAAGAGTTTCGGAAACGACGCGGATGGTGTAAGGGAAATCTTCGGGTGAAGGGATAACCGGGACCAAGGCTCGCTCGGCGAGGGCGCCATGACCGATTTCGCGACGGCTGACTGAGCCGATTCGGCGAACTTCACCAACTGAGTAAGGAGGGAAGTTGTAGTGGTGCATGTAATGCTTGGTGGACTCCCCTTCCATGCCGTCGATGATTTGGCCCATGGAGGTGGAACCGAGAGTGGCGACTGACAGTACTTGGGTTTGACCGCGAGTGAAAAGGGCGGAGCCATGGGTTCGTGGGAGGAGGCCGACTTGGCTCCAGATGTTGCGAACCTGGTCGAGATCGCGGCCGTCGACTCTTTTGCGTTGGTCGAGAATGAGGGCGCGGACGACGGTTTTGATAGCTTTTTCAACGGCGCCGGCCATTTGCTTCTTGTCGGCTCGGTCTTCGAACTTGGCTAGGACTTCGGCGGTAAACAGACTAACGGCGTCTTCGCGAGCGGTTTTGTCTGGGCTGAGAAGACTGGTGGCGACGTTGTCTTGGACGTATTGATTAATCTCATCTTCTAGCTCTTGGTCAACTTGAGGAGCTTGGAAGGTGTACTTTTCTTTGCCGACTTGAGCCTTGAGTTCTTCGATGAGGCTGACGACTTCTTTGATTTCATCGTGACCTTCTTGCATGGCCAGTAGCATTTGGTCTTCACTGACTTGGTTGGCACCGGCTTCGACCATGGCGATGGCTTGGCTGGTTCCGGAGAGGGTCAGGTCTAGATCAGATTGGTTTCGTTCTTCGGCTTGGGGATTAACGACTAGAGTTTGGCCGTTCAAAAGGCCCATGCGGACGGCGCCGACAGGGCCAGCCCAAGGAATGGAAGAAATGCTGAGGGCGGCGGAAGCGGCAATGACGCTGAGGATGTCGGGTTCGTTTTGATCGTCGATGGATAGGACGGTGATGATGACTTGGACTTCGTTGTAGAATCCTTCAGGGAAGAGTGGTCGGATGGAGCGGTCGATGATCCGAGCGGTCAGAGTGGCGTGGTCGGATGGTCGGCCTTCGCGCTTGATGAAGCGGGAGCTGTGGATCC
>CAYUGQ010000168.1:0-4751 GCA_964444305.1 uncultured Candidatus Sumerlaeota bacterium | reverse complement strand
TGTGCGGGCGGTTGTGGGTTGGGGCGCCGGGGGGGGGGGGGGGCGGGGGGGCCCATGGGGATGCGCATTACTCCGAGGCCTTCGGCGAACATTACGAGTTCTTCTCCGCGGAGGATGTTTAGGATGATACTGCTACCCATGCTGGCGTAGGACATTACGAAGTCGGCTCCGGCGCGGTGAAGGTTGTCTACGTGGTGTTCGCGGCTGGCGCGGGCTATGATCTGGAGTTCGGGGAACAGTTTTCGGCAGTAGACGGTGAGGTAGATGTTTGTGTCGTCGTCGCTGGTGGTGATGATGACGGTGTTTGCGTGGTGGAGGCCGGCGCGGTGGAGGGTGTCTATGTCGGCGGCGTTTCCGAGGATGTGATGGTCTGAGCGTGCGATGGCGGGGTCGTTTTCGACGATGCGGTAGTCGAGTTCGCGTTGTTTGAGGGCTCGGGCTGCGGCGAGGCCGACACGGCCGCCGCCGAGGATGATGACGGGTTCGTCGCTGGCGACGTAGATGCAGAAGAGTTCGTCGTAGGCGTCGAGCTGGGCCTGGGTCCCGGCGAGAACGAGTACGGTGACGGGGGTGATGAGGGAATCGGGGCCGGCGGTGTGGAATTTTCCGCGTTCCCAGAGGCCGGCGATGGTGACGCCGGTGGCTTCGCGGAGGTTTGTCTGGGCGATGGTTTTGCCGACGAGGGGTGTGCGGGCGGCGGAGGCTTCGGCGATGAGAAGGTCGTCTATTTTGCCGATGATGTTGATGCGGCTGCTCATGCCGATGGCGCGGCGGGCGAGGAAGCGGCCGAGGAGGTTTTTCATTTTGAAGATGTGGGTGGCGCCGGCAAGGCGGAGGATTTCTGCGGATTCGGGGCTGGTAACGTTGGCGACGATGGGGACGTCTTTGGCGACTTCGCGGACGGTGAATGTGATGCTGGTGTTGAGCATGTCTTTGCCGGTGACGACGACGAGGGCGGCGTTGGGCGCGTGGCACAGGCGATAGGTTTCGGGCTGATCGAGTTCGCCGACCATGACGGTGAATCCGTCGTCGTGAAGGGCGAGGGCCTGGGGCAGATCGGGGAGGATGAGGACGTAGGGGATGTCTAACTGTTTTAGGCGGCGCATGAGAAAGGAGGTAAGGGAATCGAAGTGGGTGATTATCACGTGGCCGCGGGTGGTTTCGGGCAGCTTTCTGGGGGCTCTTGCCTGGCTTTGGGATTCGAGCCAGGGGCTGAGAAAAAACTGGATGAAGGCGAAGGGGAGCATGACGAGGAGAAATATGACGCCGGAGAGGATGACGATGACGGAGAAGATGCGTCCGAGGTCGCTTTGGAAGGTGATGTCGCCGAAGCCGAGGGTGGACATGACGACCATGACCCAGTAGAATCCAGAGATCCAGCTGTGTTTCTGGCCTTCGTAGGCCATGATGATGTGGAATAGTGTGCCGTGGATGAGGATGAGGGCGAGGAGGGCGGCGATGAATCGCATCAGCATGCGCAGGTTGCGCTTTGTCTGGCGATTTCTTAAAAAATACGCGAGCTGGACGGATACGAATTTCATAAGGGCTGGTTAGGGGCGGGAAATTGTTTTATTGCAAGGGGCAAACGGGGTAAGGGGATGGATGGGGTGAGTTTGGCAGGGCTGATGAATGTGAGTTGTCAGGGTTACGGGCACATCTAGTTTTGCCTATTGGGTTGACATGCGACTGTGTCATCCTTCACCAGTTCAGGCGCCTGCAATAGTATGGGGTCAAAACTTTTTTTGAACTTGGCGATTTTAGCCTTGTGTACTCTGTGGTTGAACATAGTACGACTGTGCTGAAAACGCAGCGCATTTCGGGTGTGACAGGGATGCTGATGTGGGAGGCGGTGGTGGCTGATCTGGGAATGGCTTCGGCGGAGTTTGTCCGGCGTTATCCGAACGCGGCGGTGGCGGGTTTTAATAACGCTTTGTATTTTGTGACGCGGAAGGATAACCTGTATAATCGGAAGGTTGCCTATCACCTGACGCGCCTGCGGGCCGATGGTCAGCTTGGGTCTTAGGTCGGGCAGAGTTTAATAATGCTTACCGTTGGTAAGATTATTTAGAGTGGGGTCTGCGGTGTTTCGCCGTTTTGCCGACCCTCAAAAATCCAGCCGGGAAAAACCAAACTGCCGGCGCGGTGCACTTAAGTGCCGCGCCGGTTTTTTTATGGTGAGCGAGTGCGTTGGCTTTCTCGGAAATGGCACATGCTTTGCCTTTATCGGGATGAAGGCATGACCTTTCTAATATAAAACTAATGAGGATTTTACCTATGAAGAAGATTGCAACGATTGCTTTGGCGCTCAGCATGAGCGCGGCTGTCCATGCTCAGGTGGTTACGTCTGAGGAGACAGTGCGCACGGAACGCAGCAACAGTAATGGTGCTGTTCAAACCACTACTGAGCATAAAACGGAAACCCATGTGACGGGATCGCCGAACGTCGCTGCAGGGACGACAAAAGTGCAGCCGTCGGGCGCCTATTGGAGCAGGCTGGAATCGGCCTATAAACATGCGAATGTGCCGGCGGCTGACATCGCCCGGCTGCGTACTATTGACCAAAAGGTGGTTGAGGCTCGTCGGGCTGACCCTAATGCGGATTTGAAGACTTATTATGTGCAGCAGGAGAAAATCCTCCGGCCGGCTCAGGTGACGAAGGTTCGGGAATATTTGACGGAACATAAACCGCCGCGGACAGCTCCAGCTTATGAGGTTACCACGTATGAAACTGTTCCTACCCGCGCGGGGGTTGAGGTTAATACGCCTATCGGCAGCATTGGAGTGGGCGTACCTACTGGGTCTACGACTGTAGAAACAAAGCAGGTTGTGCCGGCGCAGCCGTAGTTTTTGGAGCCTGTGTTTAACTTGAACAGGATGCTTTTGCTTTAAGGCGATCAGGGTGGGTGCCCTGGTCGTCTTTTTTTGCTGCAGGCATTTTTGTGTGGGGATGAAGGGGGAGGAGATTTGTTAATTGATATGCCTTTAGCCAAGCCCGTCGTGGGTATTGTCCACACTCATTAAGCCGGGAAATGTCTTGACGTTTCTTTTGTGTTCGTTTTTTTCAATACAAAGGAGATTGAAACAATGAAGAATCGATACACAGTCCTGCTGGTGATCTGCGCACTACTCCTAGGCATTAATATTGGCCTATTGCTTTCCGGGCAGAAACCGGCTGCAATCAACGTCCTGCCGTCGGCAACGGCTGGCAGCCCAGTCTTGTCCGCGCGGGACAGTGTTATTTACACAACAAGTCAGGATGGGACAAGGCTTTATGAATGGAAGCCGAAAAGCTCCGGCACCACGGCTCCTAACCCTTGGATTGCGACTGCCCACTCCCTATAAGTGAGGCGTGGTTACAAGTAAAGACAGTTGCGAGGCAATATCCCGGTCACGTTGTCGAGTCCGATAGTTTGCCAGTCCCGCCAGCTTTTTCTTGCAAATTATCCTTGCCCGGTGACACCTGTCTTATCCCTGTAACAGGTGGAGATCAGCCATGTCGCAACCAAGGCAGAACCCGCAGCACCAGTTTAACATCGCGGTCCTGATTGACGGCGATAATGCGCAGCCGAAGCTATTCGAGAAGATCCTGCTAGAGGTGGCCCGCTACGGGCGACCTACCATCCGCCGAATTTACGGGGACTGGACGGCGGCGAACATGAGCAGTTGGAAAACTTTGCTCCATGATCATGCCATCGCTCCGGTGCAGCAATTTCGGAACACCATCGGCAAAAATGCCACCGACAGCACGCTTATCATTGATGCCATGGACATCCTTTATAGCCAATCTGTCCGATGTTTTTGTATTGTCTCCAGCGACAGCGATTACACGCGCCTGGCAACGCGGATCCGCGAGGACGGAATTATGTTTATCGGGATCGGGAAGAAGTGTACTCCGCAGGCTTTCGTGAAAGCTTGTGACGTTTTCATCTACACCGAAATTCTGTCGGAAACGAGTGAGGTCGCTAACTCGGCCGTAGCTAAGCCAGCTGTGGCTACCGGACCTGTTAAGGCAGACAAAGCTGTTGTCCCTGCAAACCCCGCTGCCGGCCTTGTGGCAAAGGCTAAAGTTAATGATGAGAAAAAGCCAAAAAAGCTAGCGGCTACGCCGGCTAAGAAGGTGAAAAGTCCACCGCCTGTTAAGATGCTTCAGAAAGCTTTTGCTATGAGCGTACAAGAGGATGGGTGGGCACACATGGGAGCTATGGGGTTAATGCTCCGCCAAATTGATCCCGGCTTTGACCCTCGAACCTGGGGTTATACGCAGCTTTCGCAGATGGTTGGTGCCGTATCTAAGCATTTTACGATAAAGAAAAGTTCGGGACCGAACGCCGGAGGGAATTACATCAAATTGAAGGAGCAGAAAAACCAGGGATGACGAACTGGCGTTGCGGGGGCGATCAATCTGGAAGCCCGTACACTATGCGATTCGCGGCATTGCCAGAGGTTACGGCCAGCCAGGACAGTGTAAACATGGCGAGCTAATTTTTCGTTCTTACTGTCCTGTGAGTCCTACTGTCATTTGGTTTTGTGGAAGCGCTTTTTTTACTTTCGCATAAATGTACCATTAGATCCAAAACAGTCAGGCCGGCGTCTGCAGCAGCAGCTACAGTCCAGTAAAATGTGAGGGATCGGGGTTCATGGCGTTTCGTGCAGGTAAGAGGAATTTTTCGGGGCATTTTTAGCCAGCCCGCCCAAGACGAGACGCTGATTGAGGTGAACAAACTCATCGACTGGAAAGTGCTGCGGGCGAT
>CAYUGQ010000167.1:0-4805 GCA_964444305.1 uncultured Candidatus Sumerlaeota bacterium | reverse complement strand
CTACCTGGCTGATTCTTACGATCCTGACGATACCTTTACCGCCGTTAGCACAGACGGCACATCCAATGGAACACTGGTCGTCGACGACGCCACCGGCGCTTTCGTCTATACCCCTGACCCGGATTTTTACGGAACAGAGACGTTTACCTTTATCCTGACAGACGCCCGCGGTCTTTCCTCCCAAATCGGAACGACTACAATCACGGTCCGCGCAGTCAACGATGCCCCCATAGCAGTGCCTGACGATATCGATGTTGACGAAGATGACTCTATTACTTTTGATGTGCGCGACAATGACATCGACATCGATGACGACGTCAGCACATTACAGGTTTTTATCGCCAACGGTCCCTCCAATGGAACCCTTATAGTTAACCCGGACGGCACCCTGACCTACACCCCTGATCCCGACTACAACGGCACCGACTCCTTCGACTATTACCTGTTTGACGGCGAGGACGTCTCCAACACGGTAACCGTCACAATTACGGTTAACCCGATGAACGACCCGCCCGCCGCAAGCCCGATCGCGGTTACCACCCCGGAAGACACCGAGCTGTTAATCGATGTTACCCCCTACGTTACCCATCCCGATGGCGACCCGATCTCGCTTATCAGTGTCGTCCCAATGCCAGGCTATGAAGCCTTTATCGATACCCTTGAGATCGTTAACGGCGAAGTTCGCTTCATTCCAGCTCAGGACTTCTTCGGCGAAGTACGCCTCAGTTACACCGTTGAGGATCCCGACAATGAAACTGCCACAGACATAATCATCATCACTGTCACCCCCGTCAATGACGCTCCGGTGGCAGTCAACGACACCTATGTCACCGATGAAGACACGACCCTCACCGTCGCCATCGGCAATGGTGTACTGTTCAACGACACTGATGTAGAAAACGATCCTCTTGAAGCCTACATCGTGACCGCTCCGGCCAATGGAACCCTCGTAGGCGGCCTGGCCACCGACGGCACATTTGTCTATGTCCCGAACCAGGACTTCTTTGGCACCGATACCTTCACCTACCGCGCCTTTGATGGTGAACTCTACTCCGCGCCAGCTACCGTAACCATTACGGTTGACCCGGTCAACGACGCACCGGTTGCCAACGATGACTACTACCTGACCCAGGAAGATTACACCCTGACCGTTCCGGCTCTCACCGGAGTCCTGGCTAACGACTACGACGTCGACGATTTCCTTACCTCCCTCGTCGTTACCCTCTACAGCAACCCCCTCCATGGCGGACTCACCCTGAACCCTGACGGCTCCTTCTCATACACGCCGCTGCCAGACTACTCCGGTTCAGACTCCTTCGTCTACCTCGTAACCGATCCAGACGGCGCACAGTCCACCGCAACAGTATACCTGACCATCGGCCCTCTGAACGATGCGCCTGTCGCTAACGCAGACGCCTTCACCACCGATGAAAACACTACCGTCACCGGAAACCTCCTGCTTAACGACACCGATCCTGAGAACGATGTCACCACGGCAGCTCTCATCACCCCGCCGGCCCACGGTACAGTAACGGTAGACGAAAACGGCGACTTCGTGTATGTCCCAAATCCGAACTTCAACGGAACGGACACCTTCACCTATCAGGCTTATGACATGTACTCCATGTCTCAGGTCACCCTGGTGACGATCACCGTTAACTCCGTCAACAACGCCCCCGTAACCCAGCCCGACACCTTCACCATGCACGAAGACGCAGTACTCGTCATCGACGGTCCGGGAGTCCTCGGCAATGATACCGACGTGGACGGCGACACCCTGCAGGCAGTCATGGGACCCATCACCACCTCTTACGGTGTGGTCACCCTCTATGGCGACGGTGGGTTTGTCTACACGCCTAACGAAAACTTCAACGGCACGGACTCCTTCACCTACTACGCAACCGACGGCAACGGCGGCCAGACCCCCGGCACAGTCACCATCAACGTGCTTCCGGTCAACGATGCCCCTGTCGCAGTCGATGATGCATACACCGTAGATGAAGACGACGAACTCCTCATCCTGTTACCGAGCAACGGCGTTCGCGCCAACGATTACGACGTTGACGGCGATGCTCTTACCGTTCACCTCGTCTCCGGCCCGTCTAATGGCAGCTTCGGAACCTTCGGTCTCACCTCCTTTGGTGCATTCCGCTACATCCCGAACCCCGACTTCAACGGGACCGACACCTTCACCTATCGCGCTTTTGATGGAGAACTATACTCCAACGTGGCGACCGTCACCATCACCGTGAACCCGGTAAACGACGCTCCGGTAGCCAATAACGACTTCTATTCAACCTTTGAAAACACCCCCATCGTCCGCGATGCGGCACAGGGTGTTCTCTCCAACGATGTCGACGTCGACGGCGACGCCCTTGTCGCGTCCCTAACCAGCGGCCCCACCAACGGAAGCCTCGCTTTCCAGACCGACGGCAGCTTCGAGTATATTCCGAACAACAACTTCGTCGGAACCGACTCTTTCACCTACACCGTCACCGATCCTGATGGCGCAACCGATACCGCCACCGTCATTATCACTGTGGGCGATGTAAACACCCCTCCGGTTGCAAACCCGGACTACTACAGCGTGAACGAAGATGCACCGCTGACCGGCAACGTCACCACCAACGACTACGATCTTGATGGCGACACGCTAACCGTTAACATCATCAACGGCCCGCTGAATGCATCCACCTTCACCATGGACCCCACAACCGGTGAGTTCACCTACCAGGGCGCACCAGGCTGGCACGGAACGGACACCTTCACCTATCAGCTAAGCGACGGCGCGAACCTCTCCGAGATCGTCACCGTAACCATTATCGTCAATTCCCAGAACGATATTCCGAACGCTAGCGACGACAGCTATTCCGTCGACGAAGATAATGTCCTGTTCGTTCCTGCACCCGGCGTCCTCGCAAATGACACCGACCCGGATGGCGACACCCTCACGGCTGTCCTCGTAAGCAATCCCACCAACGGCACTGTTGTTCTCTTCGCCGATGGTCGGTTCATCTACACACCAAACCCGGACTACAACGGCACCGACTCCTTCACCTACCGGGCTCAGGATGGCAACGGCGGCAGCGACATCGCAGTAGTCAATATTACGGTTAACCCCGTTAATGACGCCCCCGTCGCCGTAGCTGACAATTACACCACTCTCGAAGACCAAATCCTGGTCGTCGGAGCACCCGGAGTTCTGGGCAACGACACCGACGTCGATACCGATCCCGCCGATCTTGAGGCCATCCTCACCAGCGGTCCGTCCAACGGAACCCTCGTCGGCGGCCTCAACCCTGATGGCAGCTTCACCTATGATCCGGATCCGTTCTTCTTCGGAACCGACACCTTCACCTACCGGGTAACCGACGGCAGCGCCCTGTCGAACATCGTGACTGTCACCATTGTGGTCGAAAATGTACCTAACGACCCGGTCGCCAATAACGACTCCTACACAACCCAGGAAGACACTCCGCTCATCGTCGGAGCCGCCGCCGGCGTTCTGGCCAACGACACCGATCCGGATGACGATATCGTCTCCGTAATCGTCACCGTTCAGCCGACTAACGGCACCGTCGTCATGAACAACTCCACAGGCGCATT
Organism: uncultured Candidatus Sumerlaeota bacterium; assembly: GCA_964444305.1. GTDB lineage: Bacteria > Sumerlaeota > Sumerlaeia > Sumerlaeales > Sumerlaeaceae > JAKFFN01. The sequence continues at coordinate 1,199 of CAYUGQ010000167.1, read as the reverse complement.
CATCTATACGCCAGCCGATGACTTCGTTGGCACAGACACCTTCACCTACCAGATCACCGACTCCACGGGTCGCACAGACACCGCAGTCGTGACCATCGTCGTCGGAGGAGTCAATGACGCCCCTGTAGCGCTAAACGACTTCTACAGCGTAAATGAAGACGGCAACCTCACCGCCAACGTCCTTCTTAACGATTTTGACCCCGATGCCGGTGACACTCTGACCATCGAGCTCGTCTCCAGCACCCTCAACGGCACCCTCGTGCTGAACCCATCCGTACCTGGTGAGTTCACCTACGAACCCGATGCAGATTGGAACGGCGTAGACTTCTTCTACTATCAGGCCATCGATAGCGAAGGTCTCCGCTCCAACGTCGCACGGGTCGAAATCACCGTGATCCCTGTAAATGATGATCCGGTTCCATTCCCGAACCACAGCTACACAACTAACGAAAACGAGACGCTGAACATCATCGCCCCAGGCCTACTCGTGGGCGCTTACGATGTCGATGGCGATTCACCGCTCACCGCAAGAATCGGCTCAACTCCGCCAGCCAATGGTACGGTAACCATCAACGGCGACGGCAGCTTCTCTTACACGCCAAACCCGGGCTTCCACGGCACGGACACCTTCACCTTCGAAGTCCACGACGGCCAGGGCGGCTTTGCTGAAGCCACAGTAACCATCATTGTCCTCGAGGTCAATGATGCCCCTGTCGCCACCCCTGACACCTACGAAGTCGACGAAGACGGTACTCTTACCGTCAGTGCTCCAGGTGTTCTGGGCAACGACACGGACGCCGACGGTGATCCCCTGACGGCTCATCTCGTAACCCCGCCGAGCAACGGCACCCTTGTGGGCGGCCTGAACCCCGACGGCAGTTTCGAGTATGTTCCGAACCCGAACTTCAACGGCGTTGATTCCTTCACCTATTACGCGATGGATCCCGACGGTCTGCAGTCCGAAATCGTCACGGTTACCATCACTGTTAACGCAGTCAATGATGCCCCTGTGGTCGCTGACGACGTATTCTATACCAACGAAGATCAGCAGCTCGTGGTTGGCGCCCCTGGCGTTCTCTCCAACGACTTTGATCCCGACGGCGACACTCTGTCTGTTGTTCTCGTTGCCAACACTGAGCATGGCACGCTTGCTCTGAACTCTGACGGCAGTTTTGTTTACACTCCGTCTGCGAACTGGA
>CAYUGQ010000166.1:0-4834 GCA_964444305.1 uncultured Candidatus Sumerlaeota bacterium | reverse complement strand
GAGCGTCGTTGACATTGGCTATGGTAAGGATAAAGGTATCCGTCACCGTGCCTCCGTTGCCGTCATCGGCCATCACGTCGATCCCTACCGAACCCACATCGCTGTTGGCAGGCGTGCCGCTAAAGGTACGGGTGCCGGCATCAAAGCTAAGCCATGCAGGCAAGGCACCGCCGGTGTTTAATTGCGTAGTATAAGTCAACACGTCACCGACATCCACATCGGCAAAGGTATTGGCCGCGAACTGGAAGCTGAAAGCCGCATCCTGGGTTGCGTGCTGGTCGGGGATCGGATTGGCTACCGTTGGGGCGTCGTTGACTGGTGTAATATGGATAGCGATTGTACCTGCATTCAGGATTTGTCCTCCACCCGTTCCCGTATTGCCATTGTCAGTGATGGATACTACCACAGATCCCGCATTATTTCCGCTTAGGTTGGCATCAGGTCTGAAATAGATATTGGAAGGAATGCTGATATAGTGATTTAAGTCGGTTAAATTACCAGTAATCGTTAGCTGATCGGACAAATGGCCTATTAAAGTAATTCCTATCCCGCCAGCGACATCAAAAATACCACCGGTAGCGGTTAAGATCAAATCAAGCTCGCCATTTTCTGCGTCAATATCACTGATCACGGCTGACGAAATATCCAACTCGTCTTCGGTAGAATCTTCCAGAACAGTTATTGACGAAGGCAAACCTGTGATAGCCGGATCATCATTGACTCCGATAATATCAAACGCTACCGCAGCTGGCGCCGAAGTAATGTTTCCATCATTGGCTGTGAATGAAATTCCTCCGGCATTTGGCCCATAGAGGTCTGCTGTCGGAGTATATGTGGCTACAGCCAATGCGGCATTGATGTTTGCCAGCGTACCCGCCGCCGTGAAGCTTGCTGACCCATTGCCGCCGCCGCCAAACGTAATCCCCGTGATTCCAATCGTCAACGTGCCTCCGGTAACCGTGAAGGTCAGAAGCTGGTCATCGCCCTCCAGGTCAGTCACTCCAAAATCGTCCGAAAGTGCTACCGCGATATCATCTTCGTGCACGACCGGCACAGCGGGAGGGGCTGCTATTGGTGTTTCATTCAGCATTTTGATGCTCGTATCCAGTGCCTCTGTACCTACATTTGAAAATCCATCCGTCAATGTCACACGCAGCGTAATCGTACCATCGCCCAAACCGCTTAGGTCTATGCCGGTGATTTGCTGGTTCGTGCTGGCAACAGACCCCGTACCCGTTATGGCAGTGCCGCCGCCCGAGCTTGAAAACGCGTAAGCATAGGTGGTTCCTATCTCAGCATCTGCCAAGGTAAAACTCACCGCGTCCTGGTTGGCAGCATCGATCAGCTCCTGGTCAATCGTGACGGTATAACCTGACGGAGCGATGTTGTCGGCACACCATTCCAAATTTTCGAGATTGAAATACACAAAACCTTGATCCAGTGTAAATTCGAGGCGGTCAATCTTTGTATTGGAATTGTCCTCCCCTTGTTCGGTTGCCAGATCAAGCAGGAAATAACCGCTGTTGATGCTATGGTCAGTCGGGAATCCGGAAGACCTCGTCACCGAATACTGCTGCACATTATCACGGAACCCTTTGATGGTAATCTCGCCACCGGCGGTCGGCTCCGCACCTGACGCCAGGGATGAAACGTAGAGCGCCATCCTTCGCACCGTGATCAGCCCGCCATCGGAAACCACGGAATAGGGACCCGCTCCCGTGCTTACCGTGCTTATCCTCGAACCACCAATCCCGGAGGAGGGCACTGCCCGGCTGATCTCCCAATTTCCGGTCATGGAGAAATTCATCCCGTTTCCGGAGAAGGATTGGGCTCCGTCAGTCTCATCCTCAAACGTTTCGATAAAACAGGCACCCACCAGATGCTCCTGTCCGGAAGTAAATGCGGGGGATGGGGTGTTATTCAGTGCATCCCGGATGTTATTGCCCCCCCGTAGGTTGACCTTGATCGCGCCTTCCCCGGTAATCCCGGTCACATTCACCGTATAGATCGAGCCACTTCCAGACACGCCGCTGATCGTGCCTGTAGCAGTTCCTGTCGTACTCAGTTCAAAATCACCGGCCGTGACGCCTGAAGCGGCTTCATCAAAGACGACTTCAAAACCGACAGTTGAGGCATTCGAAAACGCTGTAGCATCGGGGATGGATGAAATAACTTTAGGTGCCAGATTATCGATATCAGGTGCTGGCTGGCAAAAATTAAAGTTGTCAATCAGGAGTTCTACAAAGCCATCGGTGATGGTAAATTCCAGCTGGTCAATATTGACGTTTCGGTAGTTTTCTGCCCCGGAAGTAGCAAAATTGATTGTAAAAAATCCTCCATTTACTGTAGTAGCAGTTGGGAAGTCGCTGGTCTTGGTAATTGTAAATCGAATCTGGCCATCCTTTTTTCCATGAATGACCAGCGAGCCATCTTCGGTAGGATGATTGCCGTTCGTCAGGTCGGACAAAAACAGATCCACCGAAGCCATGGTGAAATCCTGGGTCGATGCGATGCTGAATGTGCCGGCCGTATTGTTGTTTTTGATGAATTTATGGGAAGCTGAAGTTCCGCCCGGAGAAATTGCGCCAAACCCTCCTCTGCTTTCTATTTCCAATCCCAGGCTTAGGATAAAAGTCTGCTCATTGCTGAGAAATGAATGAGCTCCATCCGTAATATTTGCACTTTCAAAAGTTTCCACTGCGCAGGCACTCACCGTATGGGCTTGGCCAGTGGTAAATGCCAAAGTCCCTGTATTGCCGTTGGCATTCGTGATGTTGGTGCCGGCTTTCAGGTCGAGCCTAAGTGTGCCTTCCCCGGACACGTTGTTCACAGTCACCAGATAGGTAGCTCCTGATCCCGTTATCGAAGCGATGTTCCCGGTGGCTCCTCCCGTCGTTAACTGAAAATCATCGGTGCTGACATTTTGGGCAACCTTATTGAAGTTGACCCTAAAAGTGACTGCAGTGGCGAATGGACTCGGGTTATCCTGAACCGATATGGAGGAAATCTGAACCGGATCGGTGTCTACGGGCACGTAAGGGGGGCCGTACGTTATATTGTCTAAAAAAACATAAATATCAGGCGCAGTGATCCTGATTTCGTGGACTTGATGGAAGTGTGGATTCGCTGAGAAATCTTTTATCCCACCTCCATCTCCAGAATTAAAGTTTACTGTGACAGAACTTCCAATCAACTCCCCTGAGCTGTTGAACGCACTGACCTCCCCAGAGTTAGAAGCACCCGGATGTCCATTCTGAATCCACATGCTTAGAAACTGAAAGGCTAAATCATCCGACTTTATGCTCCATTGTGTAACGGCATTAGGGATTGTGTTTCCGTCTGTTAAAACAGTTGAAGTGGAAAAGGGGGCATTATTCTTCGCGCGTATTTGAGCTCCGTTAGTCGAGGTTAAGGTAAATGTCAGTCCGCCATTGGAATACGTAGTGCCGAAGTCTCGGTTCCCGATGGGATCAAATCCAGTTATTTCGTTAAAAGTAACGGTGGTCTGTGCCCACGCTCCAGGCGACATAAGCAGCAACAGCAATCCAACAAGGGCGGAAACGGAGAAATTCTTCATGACATGTTTATAGATCCATCAGCGGAAAGAGAGCAAAAAAAGAGGGTGTTCAATAGTTCAAACACCCTCGAAAAGCGTTACGGCCTTGAGGGAAAATACCCTTCCAGCGCAATGATATAATTCATCGCTAGATAAGGCTGCATATTGTTATGGGGCTGGCTTCCGCCTGCCGGGCTGATGGTCTGCCCGTTCATCGTGGTGCCGGAAGGCGTGCTTGCGTAGGCATTGATCGGGTAGACCGGGCCACTGCGGTCCATCTGCAACTGTGCCGCTGCCGGTACATTGTTGGCTGGGGTATTGGCGTTTCCGGTATTGGGGTTTGCAAGCATAAGATGGTTGTGCATAGGCATTTGGGTCAGGGTAAGGGTCACATGCTCCTGCCCCGCGCTTTGGCCTTGGCTATAATTAGACAGCCCCGGGCCCTGGCCCATGCCGACTGCACACCTGCCTCGCAGATCCGGGAGGGCAAATGTGGTTCGGCCATCTCCTCCATAGGTTGTTCCCAATAGCGAAAAAAGCGCTTGGTTTTGCGATATTGGAAGTAGCCGGCCGTCGCACATCGCCCAGCCTCTGGGGGCATAATTAAAGCCCACCATGATGATTTGTCCGATAAAAGGTTCCATAGTTGATGATTTTTAGGTGATTTAAAGGTTTATGTTTTGATGTGAAATTGGATGAACGGATTAGGGTATGCTGAGCCGACCGATACGATCAAGATGTCTCTCTAGCCAGTACGGCGCGTGGGAATGATGCACCGCCTTAACTTTGAACGCTGTGGACGATTATGCAGGCTCCCTTGATGGACAGAATCCTTGTGGGTCAACGCACGGCGAACAGGCAGGTACGGGTGTCAGAAAGAATGGAATAACTTACTTGTACGCCCTAAAATAATAGGGAGTAACGGCTCTTTTGGGCGTTGGTTGATCGTTCGATGTCATCGTTTTAAAATAGGTAGTTATAGATATAGCAAAAATAATTTGTTTGGCTGAAAAAAGCAAGGATGCAATCCGGATTTTACATCTTTTTTCAGCTTGGTGAGAATGCTTGGCCGAGGGGCTTCCGGCTACACTCTTGCGATGGATGCAGGCGAAAGCGGCGATAATCCGGGAATAGTTATTTCGCTCGGCCATAAGCTGTTCCCAAAGGCCGTTTGCCGGGGAGTTGTTTCCTTGCCGGTTTTCCTCCGGTGCGTAGGCGTTGTTTTTACAATAAGCTTCTTGTTCCGCCGAAGCGGTAGCTCAGGCCGATTTCGTGGGT
>CAYUGQ010000165.1:0-4854 GCA_964444305.1 uncultured Candidatus Sumerlaeota bacterium | reverse complement strand
CATGGCCGTGGATGTGCCAGAACCGGAAATAGCTGAAGTCGTAATCCAGGGTGAAGTAGAGATCGGCCCATGGCACGGTCAACACGCTGCCGTCCTTGCGGAACACGTGCACCATCTGGGTCCTGTGGTTGAGGCGGATGGGGTAGTGCGTGTAGCCGTTCCAGTCAACCCGGCCTAGCCAAATGGCGGATATTCCAAAAATTAATGACGCGCCCCCCAAAATAGCACCGACTACAAAATGATCACGGGGAGAATTTATGTGCTCGCCCGGGCTCATTGCGGCAGTAAACATCACCACCCCGACGACGATAAACACGAGGGAGAATGCCAACATCATTAAGGAAAGAAAACCCTTTCCCTGGAAAAACTTGTCTACCACCTCTAGATATGTTGAATTAAGCCTGACCACCACAATGTCTGGGTACGGGCTCACATCTAACCGTCTACCTTGGTCAAGATGATATTCTCGATCTCGGGACGTCAACGGCCGATTGACATGAAATTGCTTTATCAGGCCTGTGTATCCAGACATCAAACCGCCCTCATCGCAACCTCATACTCTTTCATCTCGATTTCCAGATCCAAATATTTGTCACGCTCAAGATTCCCCCACAAGCAGCGGCCCAGCCATTCATGACCAGCCGTATCTTCCAGCCAAAGCATCAACACTGACGCCAAAACAAGAGCCGCAAACGCAATAACCCCAATAAAAACTGAACCCGCAATAATTGCACAAGTCAGAACGAACCCAGCCCCGGCCGAGATTAGATAAACAGATCCGATGGCGTAGTTCCCGTCAATAAATTCCTGAGCGGAACGAATGGCATCAACAATAGCCAACACCACACCTGCCACCACGCCCACTGCCTTTCCGCCCACTTTCATAAGGCCAAACAATCTCGTATGTCGCGCATATCGCGGGCTCACGTCTTTCATGTTGTCGAGTGCGGTCCCAGCTGCCTCCACCGCACCGGCGATCGAGGCGGTCGCGGTCGTTGCGAAGCGGACCCATGACTCTGCCCGCTGATGGCGCATCCCGGTGGTGGCGTCCCGGTAGAGCTGGGACAGGGCAAGTGACGAGAGAAGACTTGCACCGATACCGGTCCTCACCTTGGTATCCATGGTCGTGCGCCAGTTGAGCAGCTTTGACTCCAGGAAATTGCTACGTCTTGCGCTCAGTTGCGCGCGGGTGGTCAATGTCCCATCTGCATTCAAGCCGATGAACCCGGTGGAGACCTTTGTCCGCGAGTCCACTCCATAGATGCGGAGGCGGCGCAGCTCGGAGCGCACCGCACTGCTTCCTCGGCGGAATCCGAGTTCACGCTGGAACGCCAACATCACGGAACGCACGATGTGATCGCTTGTGCCCTCAATCGGAACCCATTCCAGCGGCAACTCGGTCACCATAGCCCACGCCGCCAGCCCGTAAAGCTTGGGGGCGCCGTCAATAACCTTTGACATCGTTCGGGCCGCCGGCGCCAGCGTCTCCCGCACCAGGACCGCCATGAATGCATCCAGCGTATCTCTACCGATCTGCCTGGATGCCTCGTTGTACAGCGAAAACAGGTTGTCCAATGGCAAACGCGCAAGCTTGATGTCCCGGGTCGATTCTGCGGCTGCAGCCACCTCTGCAGCAATCTGATCCTGGTTGAGCGAAAATGCGCGCAGCAACATATTGTCCCGATTTTGCGGGCTGCTCTCGAACCATTCCTGATACAGGCTCGCCTGCGGCTCCTTATCCGCAGTGCTGGCAATGCATGAGAGAACCGCCCCCAGATACCCGGCACCACTTTGGATGTCCTCAGGGTCATGGTTGCAGTTCAAATGCGCTTCCAGCTTTTCTCCTTTCAACAGGGCGACATGCGCATCTGACAGTGGCTTGATAACGGCTTCATCAAGCGCTTTGAGCTCGGCTTCGTGGTGCTCCTGCCACGCCTTCCGCCGACCTTCATCATATTTCCCCAGATACCCGCCATTCTTCCACGCCCCCTCCCGGGTACTGGCCAGGTCCTCAGGCGTCAATTCCAACCCTGAGGCTGCCACCGTTCCGGCCCCAGGCCCACCACGCATTTCAGCATAAGCAGAGATGCGGGCCTGGGAGCTATTCGCCGTATCGACAGCTTTCAGCTCCGCCTGGTGTTCCACCGAAGCGCGCAACTGCTGGATGCCCGCCGAAACCGCCAAAGGCCGGACGCGATCCGGTTCGTGCAGAAAGCTTTCCAGGCGCCAGTTCATCAGCGCTGCCAGCTCGGCAGTCACACCTACTGGGTCATCAAGCGCCACCATCAATGGGGGCGGATCAATTGCCGGATCACCTGGTGCGCTGCCCCACAAAACACCGCTGAAGTGCTCGCGCGACCCATTTCCAAGGGAATATGGCGCAAACTCGAATGAAATCGGGGAGCGAATCGCTTGCACTATTGGATCGGCACCTGCGCCGACCCAGGTCTTGTTGGCCCGCGCCTGCTCGCCATCGTAGTAAGCCTGATCCGGCTGTCTCAGAGAGTATTCCGGGACCTGTTCCAGCACATCTGAAAGCGGCCGCACGTGGGGTTGGCTATTTTCCCCACCACTGTTGATCCAAGCAGCAACGTCGACACACCGCATGTGCTTTTGCCGGTAGGACGGATCGTCGTACCGGACTTTTACTGTCGAGGTCCACCGTGTCTGCGTGAACGCCAGCCAAACTTTTGTTGCATTGCCCGCGTTTTGGACTTGTATGCAGCTTGCGAGCGACAGGGGCGCGTTTCGGCTGCATCTGGCCGCCTCCTCCGGGCTTTCGCTGGCCAGCGGACCGTCGTCAATATCAAAACGATCCAGGCGTCCCGAATCCTTAACCTCATATCCGGCCCATTCCTCGGTCGCTTCCTCGTATACGTACAGATAGCCGCCTCGCAGCAGTCGAAGCGTGTAATGCGCGATTCTGGTTTCCAGGTCCGGGTAACCCGAAGCTTCAAATGGAGCCACCAGTCTTGGAGCGCGCTCCTCGTCCGGAACGTCGTCGCCCGCCCACGCCACACCGTAACGCAGCGGCATGATCGGCAGGCCAATTACCGTACAGGTTGGGCACCGGTGCGGATTGCCCGTATTTCCTTCTTGTGCTGACGAAATAGTCATGCGTGCTCCTCCTTGTGCACTGCGCTCCCGCGCACCCAATGTTGCAACTCGGCATGCTTCAGATTTGCCAGCCCCAATGCCAACGTCTGCCGACCTTCGACCGCGGCGCTCAAGGCACGCGCCGCCAGCGGATGGTTGACCCACGTTTCACCGTATTGGATCGTCATAGCAGCGAAGCGGATCAGATCGGATGCTGAATCCAAACCATTTGCTTCCGCGCGGACAAGCTGGCCATCGACACTTTCAACCAGATTTCTCAGCGGTTGACCCAGCGGCGGCCTACAACCCGACTCTTTCAGGGTGCGATTGACCAAGGGCTGACGCTGAAGCCGATCCCATTGTTCCTCGCTGAGCCTCAACCGGCGATATCCGGGGACACGCGGACGATCCAGCCGGTGCCAGGTGGCATCCCTGGGTTCGAACCACGTCCAGGTATGTGCCTGGCCCATCAGACATCCAGTCTGATCCGGGTCCAGCCACCACGCCAGCGCACTGAACACCCTCGGATCATGGAAGCGAAGCCACACCGTCTGCCCTGTGGGCGCGTCCAGCAACATCCTGCTGCCGAGACTGGTAGCGAGGGAATGCATTTCGACCGAGCTCGTGAGCAGGGCACAGAACATCGGCTGTCCGGTTTCCACGCACTGTAGGTCGTTGCGCTCCAGCAGCTCAACCTGCTGCTCAGAGTCAATCGCCGCGAGCGGCAACAGCCTGGGGACGAGGTGGGGCTGTGCGTCGAAAGTCTGCGCCCACAGGGGCACGACCGGCAGGTCCCCCCACCGGTCTTCGCGCACCCTCACCGGATTGATCAGCGCGAAGTCGTGGCTAAACAGTTCCCGGTGACCCAGGTCTTGGAGTCGCCCCAGCGCCATCATCGACCCATTGGCACTGTGGCGGCGCCATCTGTTTCGGCTTGGCGAGCGTTGTAGTCGCAGAATCTGGGCTCAGCCTCCCCAAACTCCGGCGCTCGCCCGCTGGCCGCCCCCGGCCCCGCCAACTCCCGCATCGCCCCCTTGAACTCGATCACCCCCGGCGCGCCCAGCTCAATATCCCCACCCTCAAGCTTCAGGTAAGCCCCCTGCGCCGTCAGCAGCACATGCTTGTTCGGCGCCGCGATCTCCACATGCGCCTGGGTGCTTGCGATAGTGACGCTCTGCTTCGCCGCCACCTTGATTTCATTGCGATGCGCCCGGGCGCTGACCTTGCCCTGGGCGGCGTGCAGCGCGATGCCCGTCTCCCGGTTCGGCTTGCCCGGCGGGGCATCACTGCCCTGGGTGAACAGCGCGATGCCGCCACCTGCGGCAGCGACGGTGGCGCCCTGGCTCATCCAGCCCAGGTCCGCGCCTGCCACCAGGGTGGTGTGGGTGCCGGAAACCCAGGCCTGGTCGGCTGGGGTCAGGCTCATCAGCCCGTCGGGGCTCGCCGCGAGCAGGTGGGGGGTATTCCAGGCGGGGACTTCGCCTTCGCCGCCGCCAATCCGGCCGTCGCCGCTGCCGCCCGCGGCACTGCCCTGCCGGGTGGCTGCCAGCGATTGCCGGAGCTGCTGCAGGCCCTCCTGCGCGGGCAGTGCCGGCGGATCATCCGGCAGGGTCGCTTGTTGGCTGGCGGCAGCATCCGCCAGTGCCTGCATGAGCTGGTCGCTTTCGCCAAGCTGGGCCTGCGCCTGGCTGGAAGCCAGCTGGTCGCCGCCGGGCTCGGTGGTCAGGAGCAGGCCCGCGCCGGCGCGGATCGCACCGC
>CAYUGQ010000164.1:3523-4977 GCA_964444305.1 uncultured Candidatus Sumerlaeota bacterium | reverse complement strand
CAGTTCGAAACTCGAACTGCCGACTCCGATATTATTGTTGTCCGGATTCGGAACCACGCCCTCAGACACCGCCAGGATATAATAATTCCCGGCCGGCACACTCGACTCGCCAGCTCTCGGCAGCATGAGAAAATGCTCATCCCCGGACTTCGTCAGAGTGTAAACTCCCGATTCCTCAAACAATGCATTCCAATTGCCTACTCCCGTGCTCGGAATCGCTCCACGCCGCAGGATCAACCGTCCCTCCCCTTCGAGCATCCGCATGCGTAGCCGTATTTGCGGCGTCCCCTCCGGCACGGACAATCGATAATAACGCAACCCGCGCGCAGGCACATCCAGTTCCGTCACCACACTCCCTTCACCAACCAGACTCAGTTCCCGGATCTCATGCTTCTGATCAGAGCCGACCCCGGCGGTCTGCAAACGATAATTCCGAGCCTCGGAACTGTTATTGTAGACCCCAATGTAATAAGTCCCCGGCTCCAGCGGCCACCCCCACGCGCACGAAAGATAATACTCCCCAATCGCCCCACTCCCATACGGACTACTTAACGGAGGAACGACACGACTCGTCCAATCCAACCCGCCATTGTAATACCACCCGGACGACCACCTATCCGAATGACCTAGATTTTGACCATTATGAATTCCATCCGGCAACAAATCACGCCGAATCGTCATCTGCAAGCGACCGTTCGTTGAACCGGTGTCATCCGCCAGCTGCACCTCCCAGCCGGCAAACCCCTCCGGAACTTCCTCAGGCACATCAACACGAAAATAGCGCCACTCCCTGGGCCCTTGCTCCACCTCGACATCCGCTCCCAGAAAATCGATTGAAGTTTCACCAATCAACTTAAGGCTCCAAGTCGCCTCCTGTATGGTGAATTGATGTGTGTGTAAGGAAAGCATATAAACTCCAGGACTGGGCTCACTCAGAGTTTGAATAGAATTGTCCACACCATTTTGATTACCAATTCCACCCAGAGTTCCGTAAGCGCTACCGGCCGTTAATCGATCGGTTCGGGAATATTGAACCGACGAGCCTCCCCCTTGGTGTCGGATCTCCAATGCCCGCGCGCCTTCAGGAATCTCGAATCGAAAGTAGGCTGGTTCGGTTCGATTGAACTGATCAGTCCTTTCCACTAGCACGTTTGGCTGAAGAACGCCCAGATCAAACGGGGCCAACGGAGGCAGGCTCTCCAGCTCGAATCTGGATGTGCCGACTCCGATACTATTGTCGTCCGGATTGGAAACCATCCCCTCCGAAACCGCGATGATGTAATAATCCCCCGCCGGGACGCTCGTTTGCCCTGCCAGGGGAAGCACCAGCAAGTGTTCGTCGCCCGGTTTGGTCAGAGTTAAAACACCGCTTTCCTGAAACAATGCATTCCAATCGCCCACTCCCGTGCTCGGAATCGCTCCACGCCGCAGGATCAACCGTCCCTCCCCTTCGA
>CAYUGQ010000164.1:0-3423 GCA_964444305.1 uncultured Candidatus Sumerlaeota bacterium | reverse complement strand
CATCCGCCAGCTGCACCTCCCAGCCGGCAAACCCCTCCGGAACTTCCTCAGGCACCTCAACGCGAAAATAACGCCATGACCGCGGACGGTGCTCGGTCACCTCCCAGTCCGTCCCCACAAAGCTCAGGTCGGGCGGCACAAATGGACGCGTTTCCAGCTCGAACTCTCCGAGTGGGTCGTTCGGCGAGTAAATTCCGATATACCAAACATCCGCCTGATGATCCGGACGCTCGAGAAAACCGGAATTGCTGCTGTGATTCCAATGTGAAGGACTCCCACTGCTGCGCGACCGCCACGACCCGGGAAGCGCATTTGCCCGAAGCGCAATCACGCTGCCCGGTTCCCGGTTCCTCAGATCGAGCAGCCACCCAAGCACTCCGGGTGCCAACTGCGACGCTTGGTCCGCCACCCGGTAATACCTCCAGCCGTTGCGATCCGGATCGTCGTTCACGATAACCGGGCTCGTCCAAGGCCAGTAATTCGGAATCGACTCGTCGCTGTTAACAAAGGTCCGATCCGTCACAACCGGCTGTCCTTGTTCCAGATCGCACGAAAATGGCGCAGTCCCGTACACGGTTATATAATGGGTCCCGTCGCTCAACCCGGGCGGCACGACCGCGATGCTGTCGTCATTCGCGCCCGGCATCTCCGAATAGGCCAAATGTAGCCACTCCGTCGGAACGTCCTGTCGGCGAAGCGCAAGATTCGGATCTCCCGACTTCCGACGCGTCGTCACCATCCAACCGATTGAATCCACCGGAACTTCCACCACAAACGTGCGATACCCAAAACCATGCACGTGAATGTCGGGAACCGGTTCATTGAACGCAATCGGCTCAATCCGCTGCACCCGCGTATCCAGATTCACCACCTCTCCCTCAGCTCCCGCAACAGATAGGAAGAACGCGTTCGCTTGGTTCAGATAGGGTGCCGTCACCAAAAGCTGCCCCGCTTGACGCAACTCCGCCTGATTAGCGGCCACCGCGACATCCGTCTGCCGTATCCAAACCTCGTTATCCAAGGTGGCGACCTCCTCCGCTCCATCGGTCAGCCACACCCGCGCCGCCGCAGTCCCCAATGGTATCGATGCCCGGAAAAATCGGATTTCCTCCGGACCGATCTCCGCATTGCGATCGGGATCGATCGTTCTATTTGCCGGGTCCGAGTCCGGCGGCAACAGCTCTCCAAGTTCATGAATAAACACATCCCCGGAAAGCAACGTCCAGGTCGCATCCCGTTCCGCGTCCACCGTAATATACCACGTTTGCCCGGGAGAGAATTGACCAGTTCGCAGCACGACCGCTTGATTTCGCTCCTCCCCTTCCCGAGTCGAACGGTGATTGTTGGAACCGGTCGTCGCCGGAGTCCCATTGTGTAAATACAAGCGGGCCGATCCGGAATGAACCCACAATACCGTCCGCCACGCACCTACCTTCGGATCAGGCATTTGCAACCGGAAGAACTCGCTCCCTCCAAGGTTCGGACCGTTCACCGTCCACGAATGAATCCCCTCCTCCTTCTCTCCAAGATCCCACGCCAAATCCCGAATAAAATCCGGCTGCCACGTAAAAATGAAATCTGCAGCCTCACCCGTTGCACGGGGAATCCGAAAGATGAAATCCCCCCCTTCTTCCGCCTCATCCGGAAACACAGCCACGGTATCCGCTTGCAAATTAGTTCCCTTCCGCACCAAGGACATGTTGCTCGGTCGAGCGCCCCGATAAACCTCCATCGCCGACGTAAGATTTTTTTCACGGTTTATCACCGCCTTCACGCCTCCCGATCCCAGAGGCAGCGACACCCGCAGATAAATATCCGCTGATCCGGTCGCTTCGACCCTATTTGTAAAACTGCCTCCCTCAGGAGAGAGAATCGGTATCAACCGAAGACGAGTCCTTATTGATTGTCCGTCTCCATCCTCCAGATAAATCCCGATCCGGTACTCCTGCAAGCCTGCACCGCCCCCGTCGATAGTGAGATACTTTTCCTCTCCCTCTTCTCCCTCGGCCGTGGTCTTCAAATACTCCGCTGTCGTCGGATTGGCACCTCCACGATTTACATAAAGGTCCGGCGTGCGACTCCCGGCCACCGGCAACAACTGCAGATCGAACCCAAGGTGCCCCGGTGGCAACTCCACGGAATAATAGATCCAGTTCTCTGCGCCAATCTGCTGCTGCGTAACCGTTGACCCCCATGGAGAGAGCGATGTTTGAGCATAAAGTGATACCGATCCTAAAGCAAAAACGCCGAACGCAATACCCACAAATCTCCAAATGATTTCTTTTATTATCTTCATTTTTTGCACTATCAAAATCTAGAATTACGCGAACCCACCCGCCGGTAAAGCCAGCATCGTTGCCACCATGAATACAGCCGCTCCCAAAGCTCTCATGGAATCAACCTCCTTCGAAAGCGGCACGTGGCGGAAACGTGACCGGAAACGAAACCGAACGTCTGCGCTGGGAGAGATAATGGAATTGAACGCGGTAACATGACATTCATGGCGCTTTTCAACGTGAAACAGGCATTCCTGCCTGTTCCCTCACGCTGGAAGCGCGAGCTACATTTCCCGTCTGCGCCCCTTTGTTACCTTCTACTCCACTCATTTTACGCATCTTCATTTATCATCCCCTTTCCGTGTCTTCCGTGTATTCCATGTCTTCCGTGGTTAAACCTCATCCCGTTCCAACCTGTGCTCATCAGTGGTCCACCACCGAACCCAAGCCTCCAATCTCCGCGCCCCTCGGTAATCCTCATCGTCCGATTCCTTATCACGGCTCATACCCCACATGCACCCGCCAGAACCCGCGCGCCCCGACCGTCCCGAGCGCCAGCTCGATTTCCCAGATGCCGTCCCCGATTTCCCGCGACGAAGCGATCTCCACCCCCGCTCCGTCCACCGTCCAAGCACCATCCGCGAACGCCAACCGGTTCCCGCTCCACGTTCCCAAATCCGTGCTGCTCCGGATCATTGACGTCAACGCCGCGTCATTGGCCCGCATCCGCATGACCAGGCGAACGACCCCGTTCTCGTCCATCGCCAGCTTCGGATATTCCAACGCCTCCGCGCTCTCCGGATGAATCCCCATCGCATACGCCATCAGGTTCGAAACGCCGTCCCCATTCGCGTCGTCCAACAAGCCCCGTCGATCCGCCGGCGTAGCGTCCGTGAACAGTTCGTTCAACCACGCCTCCGCCAATCCCGACCCGCCTTCGACCCGCACCGTCACTTCCACCGAGTCCGAAGCCGACGCGTCCGACACCGTTATCCGGAAAACCGCCGTCGTCCCCGCCTGCCCCGGCGTCGGCGTCCAGCGAACCACTCCCGTCGCCGGGTCGATCGTCGCCCCTTCCGGTCCCTCCGAAAGAGCGAACGTCAACACATTCGCCGGCAAATCCGCGTCCGTCGCCGAGACCTGAAAC
>CAYUGQ010000163.1:0-4994 GCA_964444305.1 uncultured Candidatus Sumerlaeota bacterium | reverse complement strand
ATCCCCTCCTTGTTCATATCCGTTTTGTCCGTATCCAGGCTGATCAGCTCCAGCACCTTCTCCCGCGAATACGGATCAACAATCTGGTAAATCTCCTCATTAATCTCCAGCGACTGCCCTACAAAAGCCTTTACCACCGGATGATCCGGCTGATCCAGCTTCAGCGTCACCGTATCCCCCGCCCGCCACGGATGATTCTTAAAAAACCCGCCAATCAACTCCCCAAATTCCGCCCACTCAAAATTCCCATCCGACGCCGCATGAATCCCCACCAGCCCCTTGCCATTACGCACAAAATCCAACAGGCTCTGCCGAAGCGTCGCCGTAGTCAGCCACTCCCCAGTATTGTTATTAAGAACAATAGCATCATACTTCTCAAGATTCCCCGCCTCAAACACCGCCGGATCCGACGACACATCCACCGTATAAGCCCCCGTCGCCTCACCCATCAGCTCAAAAGCCTTCTCAGCATAAGGAATACTCGCATGCTTATACTTCAGCGCCTGGCTAAACACCAACACCCGCCGCGCCCCATCCGGCTTCACCGTCGCCTGCGCAGGCACCGCCATCCGGATCTTAGCCGTTTCTGTTTCATTCAAAGACCACGCCGGCCCGCTAACAGCCAGAGCCGCCAGGATAACTGCAAACCTTGTAAGACGGAAATGAAAATGCATAAAAACCTTCCGAGAATTATTGCCCAGATTATAAACGAGAATTAAGAGAAATCCCTAAACCGCCAGAGTCCACGGCGCACGCATTTCCCGCGTAAGATAACGCGACGCCACTTCATCATCAATAATAGTTTCCGTGTCAGGATCCCAACGGATCGCCCGGCCCACCTGAATCGAAATCAACGCCAGGTTACCCACACTCGCCGAACGATGCCCCGTCTCCGCCGGCGTCAGCGTCTCCTGCCGACTCTTCACACAGTCGATAAAATTCTGATAATGATCATTACTGCGCACCAGCCGAATCTCCTCCGGACCAATGCTATCATTCAACAGCCCCGCCGGATTCGTCTTAATGCTCCCCCGGTCCACATGAACCCACTTGCCATTCTCCCCATGAAAACGCGCCCCGCTCGGCAATGAATCACTGATACGAATCGTCACCCCATCCCCATAAGTACACATCACATCAAACGTCGCCGGCACATCATAAAACCCCGGCTCAAACGTCCCTTTCCCCTCAATCAACACCGGCCCCGCATGATCCTTATCCAGCCCCCAGTGCGCAATATCCAGATGATGCCCCACCCAGTCCGTCAGCATCCCCCCGCCATAATCCAACACGTTCCGCCAGTTCTTATGAACCCTCGCCGGACAATACGGCTGCCACGGCGCCGACCCAAGCCACAGATTATAATCCAGCCCCTCTTCCAACGGCTCCGGCCTCCAGCGATCCGCCGTCTTTTCAAAATCTATAATCCCCCCGCGATACCCCACATCCACATGACTAACCCTGCCAATCCGCCCATTCCTCACCAGCTCCACCCCCTGCCGGAAATTCTCCCGGCTCCGCTGCCAGCTCCCCGTCTGCCAGATCCGACCCTGCTTCTTCACCGCATTCACCATCGCACGCCCCTCCGCCACCGTCCTCGAAAAAGGCTTCTCCCCATAAATATCAATCCCCTTGTGAGCCGCCAGAACAGCCGGAATCGAATGCGAATGATCCGGCGTAGCAATCATCACCGTATCAATATCATCCCGCTCAAACAACTCCCGAAAATCCCGAAACCCCGCACAATCCGAATTCCCATACCGCTCATTAATCTTCCGGATGCCATTCTCCAGGTTCGGCGCAAACACATCACACACCGCAATCATCTGCACATCATCAATATTAAGAAAACCCGAGATATTACTGGCACCCATCCACCCATTGCCAATAGCCGCCATCGTAATCCGGTTACTCGGAGCCGGCCGCTTTCCTCGCCCCACCACCTCCGCCGGAACAATCATCGGCGCCCCCGAAAGCACGCCCACACCAGCAGCCGCATAACCCACATGTTTCAAAAAATCACGACGGTTCATACTGCAAATCCTCTCCCGCCTAAATTAAAAGTAAAACAACACCAGATTTCCCGTCCCCACTTGTCAATACAGCAAAATACAAACTTATGAATTCTTTACTTGTCACGTGGAAAAACACCCCATGTCCCCCACACACCAAAATCCTCACCGCCGATTCAACCCCCTCACCGGAGAGTGGATACTCGTAAGCCCCCACCGCATGGACCGTCCATGGCAGGGAAAACAGGAAAAAATCCCCGACGACACCCGCCCCCATTACGACCCCAAATGCTACCTCTGCCCCGGCAACCCACGCGCCGCCGGCTCCACAAATCCTCCCTACGAATCAACCTTCGTTTTCGACAACGATTTCGCCGCCCTGCTCGCCGATGCCACCGCCCCCTTCGAAAATCCACACCACCTCCTCCAGTCCGAGCCCGAGGGCGTACTCTGCCTCGTAATCTGCTTCTCCCCCCGCCAAGACCTCACCCTCGCCGAAATGTCCCCCGACCAGATCCTCCCCGTCGTCCACACCTGGCGCGAACAATACCGCCACCTCGGCAACCTCGATTACATCAACCACGTCCAGATTTTTGAAAACAAAGGCCAGCTCATGGGCTGCAGCAATCCCCACCCCCACGGCCAGGTCTGGGCCACCGCCACAGTTCCCCCCGAAGTCGCCCGCGAAGACACCCACCAGAAAACCTACTTCGCCACCCATGGACAAACCCTCCTCTCCGATTACCTCAAAACCGAGCTCCGCCTCGACCAGCGCATCATCTGCAAAAACAATCTCTGGGTCGCCCTCGTCCCCTTCTGGGCAAAATGGCCCTTCGAAGCCATCGTCGCCCCCATCCGCCCCATACCCTCCATGAACCAAATGACCCCCGACGACGAAACCGCCCTCGCCGACATCGTTTCCCGCCTCACCACCCGCTACGACAACCTCTTCAACGTCAGCTTCCCATACACCATGGGCTTCCACCAGGCCCCCACCGACGGCCAGCCCCACCCCCACTGGCACATCCACGCCCATTTCTATCCGCCCCTTCTTCGCTCAGCCACAATCCAAAAGTTCATGGTCGGATTCGAAATGCTCGCCATGCCCCAGCGCGACATCACTCCCGAACACGCCGCCCAGCGCCTCCGCTCCCTGCCAGAAGTTCACTACAAAAGGCAAGCCAACCAGTGATCAGCACCCCCGCCATCCAACACGAATTTTCCCGACGCTATAACAACGAGCCCACCATCATAGCTCGCGCCCCCGGCCGCATCAACCTCATCGGCGAACATACCGACTACAACGGCGGCTTCGTCCTTCCCGCCGCCATCAATTACGAAATCAAAATCGCCGCCCGCCCCGCCACCACACCCCAATGGCGGCTCTGGTCCGTCAACTGCAACGACAGCTTCCAGTTTCCCGCCAACGCACCCCTTCCCCAAAACACCCACACCACTTGGCACAGCTACTTCCTCGCCGTCCTCGATCAATTCCAGCAAAAAGGCCACACCGTCCCCCCCCATGACATCCTCATCCAGGGTGACGTCCCCCTCGGAGCCGGCCTCAGCTCCTCCGCCGCCTTCGAAGTCTGCACCGCAACCCTCCTCAACCACACCACCAACGCCCGCCTCACCCCAAAAGAAATCGCCCTCCTCGCCCAGGCAGCCGAACACAGCCCCTGGGTAGGCGTCCGCTGCGGCATCATGGATCAATTCGCATCCGCCCTCGGTCTCGAAAATTCCGCCCTCAAAATCGACTGCCACACCCTCGACTACGAACCGGTCCCCTTCAACTCCACCGAAGCCGTCATAGTCATCATAAACACAAACAAACCCCGTGAGCTCCGCACCAGCGACTACAACCGCCGCCGCCTCGAATGTGAACAAGGTCTCCAGCTCATAAACAAACTAGCCGGCACCCACTCGCCCACCCTTCGCCACGTTTCCTCCCAAACATATCAAGCCACCGCCCCCCAACTCCCCGACACCATATCCCGCCGCGTCCGCCACAACATCACCGAAAACCAGCGCGTCCTCGACTTCATCGACGCCCTCCATCAAAACAACTGGACCCACGCCGGCCAGCTCCTCTATCAATCCCACGAAAGCCTCCGCGACGATTTCGAAGTCTCTTGCGCCGAACTCGACACCATCGTCGAAATCACCCGCCAGACCAGCCTCGCCTATGGTTGCCGCATGACCGGCGGCGGCTTCGGCGGTTGCGCCATCGCCCTTCTTCCCCCCGATAACGTCCAACACTTCCAGGAAATTCTCATCCCCGCCTACCACAACCAAACCGGCCTTCAGCCCGAAATCTATATCACCGCCCCCGCCGCCGGGGCCCGGATCGAGCCTTAACGCCCCAACCCGATCACGCCGACCCGTCCAGCTTCCGCCGGATCCCCTCCCGGAACGAAATCGGATCAAAGTTCAACTCCCGCCGCGCCTCACTAATATCAAAATCCTTATCCTCCTGAAGCCGCAAAATCTGATCATACCCCACCCGCGGCCTCCGGCTCATCTTCCCATAAATCTTCACCAGCGGCTTCAACGGCCCCAGCGGCACCGGCACCAACACCGTCCTCAACCCCGCCTCTTCAATAATCGTTTCCAGCATCTCTCTATAAGAAATCGGCTCCGGCCCCGCCACCGTATACGCCCTCCCAATCGTATGCTCCCCCTCCAGCGCCGCAATCAGCGCCGACACTACATCCCACGTAAAGACCGGCTGCCACAACATCCTCCCCCCCGCCGGCAGTGGAAACACCGGCATCCCCCGCAACTGTTGCAACAACGGCTGCAAATTGTTATCATGCTTCCCCCCGTAAATCATCGTCGGCCGGATAATAGTCCAATCCAGCCCCGACCCCTCCACAGCCTCCTCCCCCGCCATCACCAGCCGCGCCGTATCCTCCACAAATCGCGTAAAACGCCGCGTCGACGACATGAAAACTCCACGCCTCACCCCCTCCGCCTTCATCG
>CAYUGQ010000162.1:0-5027 GCA_964444305.1 uncultured Candidatus Sumerlaeota bacterium | reverse complement strand
CCCAGAAACGTCGCCGCGCTCGTCTCCGCCGCAATAATCGACGCCATCACGGCCCACCACGGCATATTCCGCCCGCCAAGAGCAAATCCCCGCAACGTGTTTTGTCGCCGGCCCACCCAGATGCCAATGGTAACAATACTTACAAAATAAAACAGGATGATAAAGCCGTCGATTAAAAGTGCGGAGGTACTCAAAAAAGTTGCCTTTCAAATGGGAACACTGGATCACAAACGCAACACGCGCCCATGAACATCTACGAACGCAACACCCTCCACACAGGCGATATCAAGAACGAAATTTAATCACACCACCATTACCAAACCAAAACCGCCCCCTCCTTCAGCCAGCCCCCCTCTTTTACATCCCCAGGTTTTCCTTCAGCCGATTCAGCCGCTGCGTAGCCTGTGGCGTTCGCGGCACCACCTGCCGCGCATAAAGATAATACAGCTTCGCATCATCATAAAGCCCCTGGATCTCGTAAAGCTCCGCCAGCCGCAGATAAAGCTCCGTCTCACCCGGCGCAATCACAAACAGCGCCTGTTTAACGTGCCATGTCGCAAGCGGATAATTCCCCAGCCGCTCCAACTCCCTGATCAGCAACAACCGCAAAATCAGTTGGTTCGGGTTAGTCTCCACACCCTTCTTGATAATATCCAGCGCATCCCCCTGCCGGTTAATGTCCCGATAAAGAAAATACAGCTTCTCATAAAGCTCCGGCCGATACGGATTCCGATCAATCGCCTGCACATACGCCCGCTCGATCCGGTCAGAATACTTATAAATCTCCAGCGGCTCCGAAATACTGGCCTCAAAATGCCCCGCAAGCGTCGACCACAAATTAGAATCCAGCGGGAAAATCCGCAAACCAACATTCAACGTCGACGCAAACGACTGCGACGCAAGCTCATCCCGCACCCGCTCACCGGACGCATTCGGATCCGCCGCACTAATCGGCGTCCCCAGCTTCCGCGCCACATAAGGAGCAGCCTCCAGCGCCGAAACCACCACCACCCCCAGCGTCAGCGCAGACGTAAACATAAACTGCGTAATTCCCAGCCGCTTAAACAACGAGGCCCGCTGCCGCGGCAATTTCGCCAGCGGCGTCCGGCCAAACACCCCCTGGCCCGAAAACACCGCCCGACGCCGAACCGCCTGCGGATCCCTCGTCCGCGGCGCAGGCACCAGCGAATCAAAAACCCGCACCGGATCACGCACCATCGCCAGACTCATAAACACGCCAATGCTCGTCCACACCGGAAACCACACCGCCGGCTGAAACATATCCGCATCATGAAAACACTGCACCGCAAAAAGCACAAAAAACTGCAAATGCACCCAAACCGCAAACCGCAGCCGCCGATTCGGAAAAAGCCTCCACCGCCGAACCACATGCAGCGGCACCCTCACCACAAAATACAGCAGCATCAAAACCGCAACGATCCCCGTCTCCACCGCCGCATAAACGTAAGCATTAAAGCCCGTACCAAACTGAGTCGTCGGAGTCAGTCGATACGAATCAAACAAAGACGGAAACGTCCCCAACCCACTACCCGCCACCGGATAAGCCTGGAAAATCCGCATCGCCGTCCGCAAACTCTCAAAATTCCCATGCCTCAGCGCAACAGCCTCAGCCGAATTATCACTCCCAAACGCCCAGGCCAGCCTGCCAATCACATAAAAACCATACAGCCCCACCACACCAGCCCCATAAACAAGGAAAGCCAGCCCCGTAGGCCTCTCCAGCCACAAAAACACCACCGACAGAGACCAGAAACAAATCAGCAGAAAATACCCTCGTTTGATCGGTTCATACCTCAGCGCAACCCCATCCTGATATTCCGCCCGCTTAAACAGATCATCCGCCCGCCGCGTAGCCTCCGCTTCCTCCTCCCCCGCCGGCAGGGAATCCATAAGAGCCTCCGCCTCCGCATGATACTTCCGCTCCAGGCCCCGCGCCTGATGTTCATTGGCATAAAGCCCCAGCCACGCCACAATCATCGCCACCGTCATCACCAGCGCATAAGCCCGCACCCGGTGATAAAACAGCATCCGACCCAGAAAATAAGCCGACAGGCAATTCAAGTAAAGCCCCGCCGTCTGCCAGCTCACCGCCCGGATTTCACTATAATAAACATTCACCAGCAGCGACAAAAACAGCACCACCACCACCCCGTCAAGGTGGCTCCAATACATAGCCGGCCGCCCCAAAACACGATGCCGGATGATCAGCACCGCCACAATGCCATTGCACAAAATGTTCGGCACCATAGCCCACGCACTCATCACCGTTTCCAGGTTGGCCATCACATACAACGACAGACCAAAAGCCAGAAACAGCCCAATCTCTGTCAGAAAAGTTAGGGGGTGATCACTCCACAGTCTGGCAATCCGGCTTTTCACGTAGTCATCATCATTTTCAATAAAATCAAATCAGGCTGAGACGATCAGCACGACCAACAAACTTCCTGGCAAGCATAATGCAGCACACAAACCCACCACATCCGCCCACCATTCTTTTTTCTTTGCAATGCATCATCCATTGCTCTTCATCATCGTCCCATGGTTTACGAAGAAATAACTGATCCATTCCGAAGACTCGTCCGTATTATGGAGCGACTCCAGGAGCCAGATGGATGCCCATGGGACATCGAACAAACCCACCAGTCACTCAAACCCTATCTAATCGAGGAAGCCTATGAAACCCTCGAAGCCATAGACAGCGGCGACGATAACGCCCTCGCCGAAGAACTTGGCGATGTCCTCCTTCAGGTCGTTTTCCACAGCGCACTCGCCAAACGCACCAGCCGCTTCACCATAGACGACGTCGTTACCACCGCATCCAGCAAAATGGTACGCCGCCATCCCCACGTCTTCGGAGACGTCGAAGCCCGCACCGCCGCCGACGTCCTCGTCAACTGGGAAAAAGTCAAATCCCAGGAACGCAAACTCGCCGACCCAACAAACGAAAAATCCAAACCCACCCCCGGCACCCTCGACGGCGTCCCCAAAGAACTCCCCGCTCTCCTCCGCGCCCAGCGCATCCAGGAAAAAGCCGCCCGCACCGGATTCGACTGGCCGGACATCGACCCCGTCCTCGACAAAGTCGTCGAAGAAACCGCCGAACTCAAGCAAGCCCTCAAGGCAAACGACTCCCAGCGAATCCAAGACGAACTCGGCGACCTCCTCTTCACCATCGTCAATCTCGCCCGCTTCCTAAAAGTCGACGCCGAAGACGCCCTCCGCGGCACCTGCAACCGCTTCCAGCAGCGCTTCTCAAAAATCGAACAGGCCGCAAACGACGCCGGCAAAAATGTACACGATCTCACCCTCGAAGAAATGGACCAGCTATGGGAATCCGCAAAGTCCGAACAATAACCCCATCCCCACCCTTAATTACGACCCCCCACGGCAAATAGAGATCAACCCCACATGTTATACTTTTGTACTATACCGTTTCCCTGCACCGAAAAGGCGGTTTTGCCCCCACATGGCGTCTGATGGCCACTTCACCCACAAATAATAAGTTACCATTAACCGAAGGCTCCCTCGAAGCCTATAAACTTCTGGTCAGCAGCGTCCGCGATTACGCCATTTTTCTCCTCGATAACGAAGGAAACATACGCACCTGGAATCTCGGCGCGCAAGCAACCAAGCACTACACCGAAGACGAAATCATCGGCCGGCATTTTTCCATTTTCTATACTCCAGAAGACATCGCCCTTAACCTCCCCGGGCGCCTTCTCGAAATCGCCGTCGAATTCGGCCGTGTTGAAGACGAAGGCTGGCGCATGCGCAAAGACGGATCCCGCTTCTGGGCCGACGTAATCCTCACCGCCATCAAAGACGATCAGGGCACCCTCCTCGGCTTCGCTAAAATCACCCGCGACCTCACCGAAAAGCGCCACCTCGTACGCGAACGGGAAGAAGCCCTTCGCGCCAGCAGCGCTAAAAGCGCATTCCTCGCCAACATGAGCCACGAGCTCCGCACCCCCCTCACCGCCATCATTGGCTACGCGGAAATGCTCGAAGAACAAGCCGCCGAAGTCGACCCCGACACCCTTCGCGAGCACCTCGCAAAAATTCTCTATTCCGGACGCCATCTTCTCTCTGTCATCAGCGACATTCTGGACCTCTCAAAAGTAGAAGCCGGACGCCTCGAACTGAATTACACCGAAATCAACCTCAGAGAACTGCTCGAAGAACTCCTCGGAAACATCACCCCCCTGGCATCCTGCAACAACAACAGCCTCCATCTCGACTTTACAGACGAAATACCCGCAATGGTAGTCGATCGAACCCGGCTCCGCCAGATAATCTACAACCTCATTTCCAACGCCGCCAAATTCACTCAGGACGGCAAAATCACCATCCACGCATACCTCGACAAAATCCGCCGCGACTTCGTAATCCTCGAAGTCATAGACACCGGCATCGGCATGCCCGAAGAAGAAACCACCGCCATCTTCGACCGCTTTCGCCAGGTCGAAGCCCACACCGCCATCTACAACAAGGGCGGCACCGGCCTCGGCCTCGCCATCTGTAAAACCCTCACCAAAGCCATGGGCGGTATAATTTACGCCGAAAGTCAGCCCGGCAAAGGCAGCACCTTCACCGTAAAACTCCCCCTCCAGCGCCCCCTCCCCCACTAAAACTTTCGTCATCCCCCCCCTTGCTTCCCACCGGGGACCACCACCCATGAATTTATTTGTCCCATAAAGTCCCAAAGAGTCCCACACGGGAATTGTGGCTTCCCCGCACTCCGGCCTATAACCCTTTCCATCATGAAGACGATGATGACTCTCCGCAAAGCCGGCTTGGCGCCACCAGGCAATGCACATGGACTGGTCACTCGATTTCTTCGTGTACGGAATCACAATCAACGAGTCTAATGCGGCCTTGCCTTCACGCGAGATAAGCCAAGGGACAGCGCAATGTCAGTATCGCTGCCTGCGGAAAAGATCCCACAGGCGGCCTCATTGATTGCCGTTATAGAGCAGCACCAGAAGCACAAACGAAGCACAACAGCT
>CAYUGQ010000161.1:0-5070 GCA_964444305.1 uncultured Candidatus Sumerlaeota bacterium | reverse complement strand
CCAGTACAACGGTCGGACCTTTACCTCACTCATTGAATATTTTGGCGTCAGTATCGAGGCCATGGCGATCCGACTGGAAGAGCTGGAACTCGTCTAAGGCAGGCGCTCCCAACTGGATGGCCTCTCACCCCGCCAAATCTTGATAGGCCCCAAGCCGGAAACCTTCGGCGCGCGCCACCTCGGCCAGGCTGCCCGAGCACAGATAACGCCACTCGGCCTCGCCCACCTCGCCGATGCGCGTATACCCGGCCATGGCTGCCCCGTCCGTCACCGGATGCACCATCAACTCGAATGCCTGCCCTTCCGCCCGCCGAAGGATGGATCGATACACATCGTCTTCCGGCCGCTGCTGGCCACCCGGTACATCGAAGATGCTGCCAAGCCCATCGTTCCAGCGCACGCGGCCGCGCCAGCGCGCCGTGGAGCGTGAAAGCATCTTCGCCAGCAGCGCGCGCCGGATGCGCCGCTTGAGTCCGCCGGCGTCCGCCGAGGCGACCCACGGCACCCGCATGGGAATTGCGGCAGTGGCGCAATGCTTGGCTATTGCGGAGAAGACCGGACCGAACCCGTGCACGTGCTGGTGGCTGTCGATGTGCGTGGGCTGCAATCCCAGCTCCGCCATCCGGCCAAGCTGTGCTTGGAGCTCGGCGCGAATCTGCCCGGGTGGGATGCGCCCCATCAGCAAGCGACGGGCCAAAGCCTCCCTCGGCACGAACATCCCGTCCGCGCCGACCAATGAGGACACCGCCGGCGGCGACGATACCGGGCGCCCCCATGTCAGGTTGAAGTGCAGCCCCACCCCCAGCTCCGGGTACCGG
The DNA here is from genome assembly GCA_964444305.1 of uncultured Candidatus Sumerlaeota bacterium. Taxonomy (GTDB): domain Bacteria; phylum Sumerlaeota; class Sumerlaeia; order Sumerlaeales; family Sumerlaeaceae; genus JAKFFN01. Next base: position 4,252 of record CAYUGQ010000161.1, on the reverse strand, counting down.
GCCGACAGCAGCACGGCGCGCTCGGCTGCCTGGCCGTTGACCATCAGCGTCGTACTGGTGACGGTGCCCGCGGCGTGCGCCTGGAGGATGCCGTCGGTGGCGGCGTCATTCAGGCCGAAATCGTCTGCATTGATGATCAGCAGCTTCACGACCAGCGACTCCGGGCCTTGCGCAGGTATCCCGCCGGTTCGGACAGGGCAGGCCGTGGATCGCTACCGGAAAATACCGGCCACGAGCGCCGGGTGGCCGCCCGCGCCAGCGAAACGTCAGGCGCGGGTAGGATGAAATCTGCCGGGGGCCGGATATAGAACGCCGCCGAAGCCAGGTCCTTGAACCCGTAACGCCACAGCACCGTCTCCGATTGCGGAGGGTCGGCGGCAACTCCGTCTCCAGCCAGATCACGCACCGCCGCTTCGACCACACGCTTGCCCGCGTCATGGCTGACCTGGAACCACAGCGTCGGCCTGGGATTGATCTCGATGATCTTGAGCCGGCCGTCCCGAGGGTCGCGTTTGAACTCGGCACCACAGACACCGCGGAATCCGATCCGCCCCAGGAAATCCCCGGTCAGGGCCAATGTCTCCGCACAAGGCGCGCTGAGTACCAGCGAAGCGGAGCCGAAGCCGGGGGGATACTGGCGCAGCTTGCGGGCCGTGAACGCCTGCCGCAGCCGCCCGTCCCGACCCACGTACCCCGCAAACAGGGTGATATCCGATTCCGGGCCGGTAATGACCTCCTGCACCAGCCAACCGCCGGATTCCGGCGGCAGCTCGCGCGCATGCGCTTCAAACTCCGCCTGGTCACGCGCAATGAGAACCTTCTTGCCCTTCAGGAACCCGCGGGCGCGGTGGATCAGCATCGGCTTGAGGATGCACGGATACGGCACGCGTCCCGCAAGCGCCAGCGCTTCTTCGGCATTCTCCGCCGGCCACACACCGGGGGTGGGCATGCCATGGCGGCCGCAAAGCGCGTGGAACAGCGACTTGTCCAGCAGTTCCGCCGCCAGACCCTCATGGCAAGCGGCGAACTCGAAGCGTGCCGCCAGCCGTTGCCGGCGCTCCACGACGAACTCGATGAAAAGATCGTTGGTGGGGAGCAGCACCGGACGGCTGTCGCCAGCGCGGGGCATGCCCAGCAGCCACTCCTCGATCGCCGCCAGGTCGCCCATGAAGGATCGACCGCCACCAGCCACATGACGGGAGCTGAGCGCACAGCCTTGCGCCACATCTGCAACGGCCACACTCAGCCCAGCGTTCGCAAGCTCCCGCACCGCATACAGCCCGGTCGGGGACGCACCCAGGACAATGACATCCAACCGCATTATGAAAACCCAGTCTCATAGGGCACGTAACAAGCCCGGCTGTGGCTTGACGCCATGAACCACAGAGTGATGTAGCCACCATAGGCAAGGTACGGCAGCGCCTGGGCAAGCCGCCTGTTGCTGTGCGCGAAGATGGAATCAGCCACGCACAGCAGGGCCAGGATGCTCACCGGCATCACGTAGAAGATCAGGCGATGCAGGGCAACGCTGGACACCAGCCCCATGGGAAGCATCGCAAAGGTGATCAGCGCAAACAGCCGCAACAGCTCGAACAGCTCCGGGCAATTGTTGCGCACCAGCCGGCGCTTCCACTCAAGGGCGATAAACGGGATCACAACCAGGACATAGCGCAACCACGCACCGGAGGCGGAGTTCTCGCCGTAGATCTGCTCCACATAGCGGTCGCTGTACACCTCAAGCCGCGCGCCCAGGAACCAGGCGATGAAGGGGCTTGCGACCATCATCGCGATGCCCAGCCGCGCCACCGACACCTTGCGGCCGGCCATCAACGCGATGGGCAGGAAGAGGATCGCCGAACTGTGGAACTGCCACGCGATCACGACCCAGAGCGCCACGGCCAGGCGACGCCCGTTGACGAAACTGTGGACCGCCAGCATCAAAAATGCGGTGGCCAGCGCCTGGCGAAGCCCGGACATCGACAGCTGCACCACCATCACCGGGAACAGGAGCACCAGCACCGCCAGAGGGCGCCGATACAGCGTCGAGAAGCGCAGGGCGCAGCCTACGAAGATCAATGCGCAAACGAACTGGAACAACTGGTAGGGGGCGCCCAGGCGGAGCATCGCCATGTTGAGCCAGCTGAACAGCCCCTCCGATTCCATCAGTTTCTGCAGCCAGCCGGCGCCTTCGTACAAACGTCCGTACCGGATCTCGTAGTTGCGGGTGTCGCAACCGACGTTACCCCTCAGCCCGGTGAACAGCAGCAGGAACGTTGCGAACACGATCCCGAGCAACAGGCTTTCCTTGCGTTTGCGCGCGAGGTAGGACATCGCCGCAGCGAGCCAGAACGTAAGCAGATACACATGCACCGGCGTCAGTCCTCCGCCACCGAAGCAAGAATCCCCCGAAGCTTTTCCGCCTGGCGGCGCGGGTCGAACCTCTGCTCCACTTCTGCCCTGGCGGCGGCGGCTGCATGCCCACGCAATGCGGGCTCCTGGATCAGACGTTCCAGCGCGGCAACCCACTCCTCGTGGGAGGTGCAGAGAAAGCCGGTCCGCCCGTGTTCGATCAGCTCCAGGTTGTAGCCGATAGCCGAGCACACGGGCACCACGCCGGCAGCCATGTAGGTGCGTGCCTTCCCACCGGACTTCCCGCGCGCCCATTCCTCCATGGGCAGCGGCATCAAGCCGATATCGAAGCGGCCAAGCGCCTCCACTTCCGCCTCCAGGCTCCACGGCTGGTTACGCCACTCCACTCCATCCATATGGAAGTCCCCGCCCCCCATCAGCTCGAACCGGACGTCAGGATATCGCCCGGCGATTTCACGCAGTGCCGGGGCAATCAGGTGCAGGTACTTGACCGTTGAGGTCGAGCCCAGCCAGCCGATCGTCAACGGTCCATCCGCGGCTCGTGATCCCGGCGCGGGCATGCGGCTGACGTCCTCCGCAACTTCCAGCGTGACCGCGTTCGCGCCGTGATGTGTTGCCTGGTCCCGAAGCCAGTCGTTGCCCGCCACCACACAGTCAACCAGCCCGAACAGTTCCAGCACCTTCCCGGGAGCACGGAACAGCGTGGCCAAAGGATTGAAGCGGCTGGGCTTCTTGATGAAAAGCGCATCGTCATAATCAAAGCACAGCCTCGTACCGCGCCGCTTCATCCAGCGCTCCAGCCACGGCGGACCGAACGGGAGCAGCTCGCGCTGCATGTAGACCACGTCGTACTCATGGTGGCGCGCTACTGCCGCCAGCCTGCGCAGAGTCGCCTTTCCGGCGGCCCAAAGTTTGCCCGCCGTGCCGCCCGCGGTAAAACTGAGGCAGTACATCCGCGAGTCCATGAAGCACTGGACCGTGCAGGAGACTCCCATCTCCTCCAAGTGGGGAATGTACTGGTGAACACGATAGCGGCTGGAGGCTCCGTCCACGGGGTAGCGGGTGAGGAACAGGACACGGAGCGCCGGGCGTTCCCCTGCATCCGTGTTGGTGCGCTCTCGCTGGACGCTCAACACGCTTCCTCCAGCTCACCATAGATCCGCCCGTAACGATCGACCCCTTCGTCAAGCGAAAAGTGCCGAGCCGCAGCGGCCACGCATCGGTCTTCCATGCCAGGCTCCGCAACAAGCTGCAGAAGGCGGGAAATACCCTCGCGCAGGGCTTCCTGGTCAAAGCCGCGCACCGCCACCCCGACGCGCTCACCCTCCAGGATCTCCGCCATGTCGCCAACGCCATGATTGGAAAGGCATGGAATGCCGCAGCCCAGGAACTCCCCCAGCTTGGTGGGTGCCGATGCCTGCTTGGAGAAAACCGGCTTGATGAAGAACACACCGGCATCCATGCGCGCCATTGCACCTGGAACCTCCGCATGGCTCACGGAGCGGATCTCAACCGCATGCAGTGGAGCGTTGCCAGCTTCCAGCCGCTCGCGGATGAAAGCGTGCTCATTGCGATTGAAAACCAGCAGCCGGGCGTCCGGGAGCACACGACGCAGCTCAACAAAACAGGCCACCACCTCGTCAAACAGGTACCAGGTTCCCGCTGAACCCACATACCCCAAAGTGAAGGGCGTATCGCTATCGCTCGGTCGAGGCGACGGCCGGAAGCGCTCGAGATCGGCACACGTTGGGATCACTGTCATGGGAGGCACCTGTCCCTGCAGATAGCTGAAGGCCTCCATCTCCCGAACCGCAGCATGGGTCAGGGATACAACATGATCGGCATTGAGCAAAAACCTGCGCTCGAGCCACTTCGCTACGCG
>CAYUGQ010000160.1:0-5142 GCA_964444305.1 uncultured Candidatus Sumerlaeota bacterium | reverse complement strand
AAATTTTTTAGTACCAAAATACCCCTGTTATTGTTACGCTAAGACCCCCTCAGAAGCCCTGTGTTACGTTAAAATCTCACCCCTGAGAACATGCGCAACTAACTTTCAATTGCACATGTATTGCGCATGTTGCGTGTTACGCTATAGCCTTTTGTTACGCTAAATGTTACGCTAAGAGCATGCCAAGTCATAAGCCAGTCGGCCATTTCAAGAACGATAAAACTACCCGCGGCGCCCTGCTCCAGTTCGGCTTATTTGTTTTGGTGGTCCTGTTTCTTTACTGGGTTTTCGGAGGCTCCAATGGCTAAAATTTGTCAGATTTGTAATTCAAAAGAACACACGAGCGCCAAATGCCCGAGCAAGTAGGAACTTATACTGTTGAACTGCACTGTCATAATTGTGGGGATGCGCGGTTCTATGAGCTCGATAAAGGCACCCGTGTCGTGTCGGCACCCTGCGAGCATTGTGGCGTGAAACAATTAAAACGAGTCGCCTGGATCGACAGAAAGATTGACGATGAAGAAGAACTGTGAAAATTGTAATGATGAGTTCGAGCCAAAGCGCTCGACCGCCAAGTATTGCTCTGACAGCTGCCGTGTCGAGGCGTCTCGTAAAGTCGAAACTGGCAAGGTCGGCACTTTCAAGCATAAGACGCCGTTGCCTGACGTCATACCACCAAAAATAACCGACAACCCATTTGAGCGCGATGCTGACGAAAAATACGATGCTGAGGCAGCTCTAAAGGCTTTTAAGAAAATGGGGCTCGAAGAGGTGGAGTGGCTATCGACTGGTATTCCGTCATTCGACAAGCTGACCATGATACCCAAAGGCCGCCTGACTCAGATCGAGGGACGCTACAGTGCGGGTAAAACTACTTTGTGCCTGAATATCATTGCAGGCTTGAAGGACCGCAAAGTGTTGTATATCGACACTGAGGCGAGTCTGAACCCTTCTCTTTTGGTGGCCCTGAAGCTGGACCCCAAAAAATTCGAACTTTATAACAAGTCTGGTTATTTGGAGGATATTGCGCCGATCCTGCGCAAAGCCGTTGAGAGCAAGAAGTACGATATGATCGTGCTGGACTCCCTGGCCATGACTACCACGCGGACTGTGGCCGAGTCGGATATTACCGCCAGCAATATCGGCCAGAAGGCTAAAATTTTCAATAAAACACTGGAGTTGATCATGGGTGATCTACGCGATAGCAAGACGGCGCTAGTGATAATCAACCAGACCCGCGATAAAATCGGCACTTACACCCCCGAAACCTACACCCCTGGTGGCTCAGGGAAGGATTATAACTCGAGTTTGATGATATCGTTAAAAACCATTAAGTCTTGGCGCTTCGGCCGTACTGCTGCCGACACCAAAGCTAAAAAGTTTATTGGCCAGGAAGTCGAGGCGACGATAATCAAGTCCAAGGTGAATACGCCGTGGCGAACCGCTAAATTCAAGCTGTTTTACCCGTCTCCGCGCCAAGAGGAACAGGCCGATGTCCCGTTTTGATAACGATCCAGGCAAGCGTGTCAACCTGTACCTTCCTAAAAAACACCAGAAAATCGCCAAGGATATTGATAATTTGTCGGGATTTCTGCAAATGGCACTGGAACAGGCTGCAGCCATCATGGCTTTTGATATAATCAAGAAAGCGAAGGGTATTGAGCAAGCACCTCCGACACAAGAACAGTACGACCGCTTTAATGCAGACCACCCGCTCGATCCACTAACAGCAAAAAGGAAAAATAAATGGCCCAACACCCCACCCTCTCAGCCGAAACAAGAACTCTGGTAATATCCAGGATTTCGGATTATGACGAACTAGACCCTACCCAACAGGCAGAACAGGCCATTAAAGTAATCGCTCAAGATTTTTGGATTTACTGCGAACGCAACTTAGTCATCAAGCACAAAATGACCAAGCAGCTCGTACCGTTCATGGAAGTAGTGAACTGGGCGCAGAAGATTTTTGTAGAGATGGTGATCAAAGACATTCAAGCAGGAGTGCCGATCCGCTATATCATTCTGAAGGCTCGGCAGATGGGCTTTTCTACCATGATCGAGGCACTTGGTTATTGGTGGACCAGTACGCACCGCTACGTGACGAGCGTGATTATCGCTCACGAAAAAAATGCCGTCAGTACGCTTTATAAAATGTTCCGTCGCTACTACGAATACTCACACCCGCACTTCCAGCCAGACCGCAAATATAACACCAAGCAAGAGCTTGTATTTGACGTTTCTGATGAGGTCAAAAAAGAGTGTGCCGATCAGGGTATTGCGCCTCCTGGGCTGCAATCTGAAATTAAAACAATGGTGGCGGCCGACGGTAAGGGTCGTGCCGACAACATCAACTTCTTCCATGGGTCCGAGGTGGCTTTCTGGGATGATTCTGCTGACATCGTATCAAGTGCACTGCAGGCAGTCCCTATGGCACCTGAATCGTTTGTGTTCCTGGAGAGTACGGCCAACGGCATCGGCGGTTATTTCTATGATGAATGGCAAATTGCCAAGCGTGGTGAGAGCCAGTTTATCCCGTTGTTTTTTGCTTGGCACCAACACCACGAATATGAATTCCCTGCGACGCAAGAAGATCTGGGCTTTTTGGATGATGAGGAAGAGGCGCTTATTGAGCTGTTCAAAGAAGAGGGTTACACCGAAGATTCGTGGTGGCGCAAGCTTTACTGGCGTCGTCGCAAAAAGAAAGAATTCCGAACTGAGCCGAAAAAATTCTACCAGGAATATCCCTCTACCCCTGAAGAGGCGTTCTTGGCTAGTGGTCGGCCCGTATTTGATACCAAGATCCTGCAGGCGATGGAAAAAATTGCTATTGATTCGGCTAAAACATTGCCCTACAAGTGCGGAGAGATTGTTAAAAATCCAGATATTACTAGCCAGAAGAAATTTGTTTTCAATGAGATGCGACGGGTCGGTGAGACAGATCCTTCACCACTTCGTGTTTGGTGGTTGCCCCAGAAGGGCAAAAAGTATGTTATCGGCGTGGACGTTTCTGAAGGTATTGAAATTGAGAGCTCAAAAGGCAAGGAGCCAGATTACTCTGTGGTCGACGTCATGGATGTTGAATCACGCAAAACCGTAGCTCGCTGGAGAGGCTACATTGACCCTGATTTACTTGGTGACCTGGTCTTCGCGATAGGTAAGTTCTACAACGACGCGCTAGTCGGTGTAGAAATAAACAACCACGGTATTGCTACTGCTTCAAACTTGAAGAATGCGTTTTACCGTAACCTGTATATGCGTGAGTCTCAAGAGGACGAGCAGTTCCAAGTTCGGACCACAAAATTTGGCTGGAGAACAGATAAAAAAACAAAACCCATAATGATAAGCGAATTGCAACGCGCAATCCGAGAATCTGATATAATTGACCTAGACATAGTCTTCATCCGTGAATGCATGAGCTACGTCAAGAAAGACGACGGTTCCATGGCAGCCCAGGAAGGGCAGCATGACGACACAGTCATGGCCAAGGCAATAGCATTGCAAATGGCAGACTGGTCGCCGTACAATACGGAGTATGCTAAAGAAAATATCCATAAACCAATAAAGAGAAATACAAATGCCTCCAACACAAACACCTCAAGCTCCACAACCAGCTCCAGCGCCAGTCACACCAGAGACGCTGTCGCCCGAAGAAGAGCTCAAAGAGCGAAACACCGAATTACGCGTCGAACCAGGTGATCTGAGTCTTGAAGATGCGCTCCAGATGTTTGACGACGCCAAAAAGTACGTCGATGGTAGCTTTAGGACCAAGTGGGATAATTATTTTAAGGTTTATAAGGGTGAGCGGGTTATCCGCAATTACGAGGGTATCGCCGATCCTAAGATTCGTGAAGCGCACACTATCATCGAGACGCTTGTTTCAAACATTGCTAGTGGCGCCCCTAAGTTCCATTTCGTAAAAACCAACGAAGAGCAAGCTGATGATGTCGATGTCCTGAACGGGATGCTCGATTATTACATGATAGTGAACCAAATGGGACTCAAAAACCAAGAGTGGGTCCGCGATATGTTGCTGTATGGTACGGGTATCTTGCACGTTACCTGGAAAGACGGCAAGCCGTTTATTGAAAACATCCCACTACGCGACTTCTTTGTAGATCCTACCTCTACCTGTATGGTCCAAGGTGTCAGTCCTGCTCGCTACGCGGGGTATCAATACTTAGCCGACAAAAAGGTCCTAGAGAATGAAATGATATTTGATCCAGAAGCCGATGGCGAAGATGGCCAAAAAGGTGCTATGGTCAAGCGCTATAAAAACCTCGATAAAATTGGCTATGACAAAGAAAATAAAACTGGTGCTACCCAGGGCGATAACGCCTCTATGGATAAGGCCTTCAAAGATATGTTTAACGGATCTACTTTGGGGGACAAAGCTACCGAGCGCCAAGTTCACGTTATCAAACTGTATGACCTAATGACGGGCCGAATGGTAGAGATCGGCAACCGCAAAGAATTTATTTATAACGAACCTACTTGGTGTCAGCGCGAAGAACTTGAAGAGGAAGTTGAAGTCGAAGTCGATGGCGAAATGGTTACGACCACCCGCACGCTCGATGAGATCAAGCCATTCCTACCGTTTGCAGTGCTCCGCGATTACGTCGATACTTCCCTCTTCTATGGTGACGGTGAAATGGCCGTGCTCATGGAAGATTCCGAATTGCTCAATGACTACGAAGCAATGGATGTCGATAACAATGCCTACCAGAACACGCCGATGTACTGGGTCGATCCGCAGTTCGCTGATCTTGCTCCTGAAATTGAAACTATTCCTGGTGCCGTTTACCCGATCCCTCGTAACGCTATGGGTGCTCTGGAGCGTCCACAGCTGTCAGGTGACCTGGATGCCAAGAAAGAACGCATATTGCAGCGTATGCGCCGTGCTACGGCTGCAGACGAGGCCGTTCAGGGTGCTTCACAGGGTAAGGGCCGTGTTACTGCTACTGAAGTGCAAAGCCAGCTCAACCAGGCCAGCACACGCTTCAGCACGAAGATCCAGAACCTTGAATCAGAGGGCTACGCACAGCTGGGCCTCATCATATTCAAGTTGGTGCAGATCTTCGTTACCACACGAACCGCAGTTCGAATTGTCGGCAAGCGTGGCGTTTACTTCAAAGACTACGATCC
>CAYUGQ010000159.1:0-5217 GCA_964444305.1 uncultured Candidatus Sumerlaeota bacterium | reverse complement strand
GGTGGACGGCGCCGAGAGTACGGCAGCTACGGTCAGCGCCTCGGACAGGGTGCCCGAGAGCGCGCCCACACCCAGTTTACCGCAGAAAAATTCTGTTCGCGCGTGAAGGCGGTTTACCGCCAGGTGCTTGCCTGATCAGCATCATCCGCCCGGAAACAAGAAAAGCCGGGCCACCTGTTCCCGACACATCCGAGCGGCACACAATGCCTATTCCTTATGGCTGCTTCCGCCAGGATCTGACCAGGTTCGGATCAGCACTATTGCCAGATGCGCCGGGAACAGGAAACCCGGCTTTCCAAACAAGATTAGCGGACAAGGCACCGTCCTATTCACCCTATCTGAGCGACTGAAACCGCTGGACGTTTTCCGTGACTTCAAGGTAGGCATCGCGGGTCGTGCGGTCGAGGGTTGGCAAGGCGGGGTCCGTCTCGAAAAAACCGGCTACGGCTCGCGTTAATCTACGGCCAAGCTCTGCCTGGGGGCGGGTTTGGAAGCCGGAGGAATTTAACCACCGCGTATGAAGAACGACCGGATCGCGCGGAACAGGGTCGGTGCGAAGGACAACTTTAAGCAGGTGGTTTTTATGTTCGGAGAGGCCATACGCGTTTAAAACCTCATCGATGGCGGAAGCATCGCAGGCTCCAACTTCATGGATGCCGTTTAATACGGCTTTTACAACTTCAGTGGAACTCCCCCAGAACACGGACCGGACCTGAGAGACCGTGGGGCCGGTGGTGAGGCGGTCGAGGGCGAGGTAGGGATAGACATAGCCGGCCGCGCTGCTGCTGCCGACCATGGCGATTTCGCGGCTTTGGAGGTACTCAGGGAGGGCCGTGGCAGCGGCTGTCGCAGGCATATCGAAAAGGGGGCTTCGGTTATTTACGAGGATAACGCCGCTGTGCCAGACTCGGCGATTGCCTGTGGAGCTGTGAGGATCACCGGGCCTGCGAAGTTGAAAGACTGGTTCGTAGCTGCCACGCTGATAACCGTAATCAATGACGGAACAAAACGCGAGATCAAGCTGCTCTGCATCCATGGCTTCCACGAGCAGACGATGAGAATCGAATGACTGGAGCATGATCTCATGAACGTCTGCGAGTTCCATCGACGCCTGTATTTCCGCTTGGGCTAAAAGGAATTCGCGCATCCGTTGAAAGACGCCGGTGGTGGTGACGGATTCGGGGTCTTGACGAATGTAGCCGATTCGAAAAACGGTGCGACCATTTTCTGCTGGCGGGGACTGAGCATGGACAGCAGTCGCGCCCAGTATCATCAAGGTAATGAGAAAAACTTTACGTACCAAGTTTATCATATAACCAACCATTTTTGGAGCGAGTCCAAGTGTCGAGGAAATACTGGAATATTGCATACCAAAGGCCATGATATGAAATGGCATAATCTTCGCTGATACTGGCTTCAAATTCCCATTCACCAGCTAGAAAGCAACATTGTAATGCCAGATTGGAAACACGGTGCGCGTTATTCTCCGGCCACCAACGCCACGCGGTTTCGCCTTTGGGCTCCTCTTGTGAAAGAAGTAACAGTCCACGTAAGAAGAGATGGAGTTGATGGGCTTCATGAAGTAATACCTATGGGTCAGGTTCGTAATGGGTATTGGGAAGCGGCTGTTCACAACTGCCCGCCGGGCTCGACCTATAGCTTCAGTGTTGAAGGTGGTCCTAACCGGCCGGATCCTGCCAGCTTGTGGCAACCGGGAAACAATGTTCACTCGGACAGCGCCGTGGTCAGCACGGGCTTTGACTGGATGGACGACAAATGGGGCGGCATCCCGCTTGAGGAGTACGTTATCTATGAGCTGCATGTGGGGACGTTTACGCCTGAGGGTACTTTTGAAGCGGCCATTAATGAGCTGCCGCGGCTAAAAAAACTCGGCATTACTGCGATTGAGGTAATGCCCATAGCGCAGTTTCCGGGGGAGCGAAACTGGGGCTATGACGGCGTTTATCCTTATGCGGCGGCGGATTGTTATGGCGGACTGAAGGGCTTCCAACAGCTTGTTAATGCGGCTCACCTTGAAGGAATGGCCGTGGTGCTCGATGTGGTGTATAATCACTTGGGGCCGGAGGGTAATTACTTTTCGTATTTCGGTCCCTACTTTAATGACAACTATCACACCCCGTGGGGGGCAGGGCTGAATTTTGACTCCGATTACAGCGACGGCGTCAGAGATTTTTTTATCGGGAACGCGCTTTTCTGGATCAATACATGTCATGTGGATGCGTTGCGGCTAGACGCAGTGCATTCCATTATTGATAACAGCGCCTATACGTTTCTTCAGCAGTTATGTGAACAGGTGCATGCCCTGGGACGCAATTTGCATAGACGGGTTTATGTCATAGGGGAAAACGACCGTAACGATCCGAGGTTTGTGAAATCGCCTGCTGAGGGCGGCATTGGGGCAGACAGCCAGTGGTGTGATGATTTCCACCACGCTCTTCATGCGGTTGCGACCGGTGAGAAGCAGGGTTATTATGAGGATTTCGGAAAAGTGTCTCAACTGGCCAAGGCTTTCACGGACGGGTTTGTGTATGACGGGATTTACTCGCCGCACCGTAAGCAGCATCATGGTGGAGACGGACGCGATCTCGAAGGTATCCGGTTTGTGGTGTTTTCACAGAATCATGACCAGGTGGGCAATCGGCCGAATGGCTCTAGATTGTCGCAGCTTATCGATTTTTCGATGCTGAAAGTCTGTGCCGTGACGCTGATGTCGGCCCCTTATTTGCCTTTGATTTTTATGGGCGAAGAACGGGGCGTGCACACACCTTTCCTTTACTTCGTAGATCATGGCGACGAAACCCTTATCGAAAACATTCGGGAAGGGCGGGCGCGAGAATTTAAACATTTCTTAACAATGGGTGAGCCGGTGGATCCGCAATCCCACGAAGCTTTCGACGCTTCCAAGCTGAAGCATGACACTTCGCCTGAGGAGGCGGCTGTAGAACGCCTGTATAAGGAACTGCTGAGGTTGCGGCGGGATATTCCGGCGCTGAGGACTCTGAACAAGCGCCGGACGTCGGCCATCGCTGATGACATTAAGCGCACGCTGGTTGTGCGCCGCGAAGAGGGCGATTCTGTCGTGCTGTGCCTGCTAAACTTTTCTGACGAAGAACGAAACGTCTATACACCGGCGGAGACAGGAACCTGGGACTTCGTCCTGGATACTAGTCACGCACACTACCTGGGGACTGGACATGATACATCACCGTCAGTTTCATCAGAAGGAGCTCTAAAGGTTCCCGTGTTGCCCAAAACCGCAATTCTTTTGCATCGTCGGCACCAATAATTCTAGAAGGCATCTAAACCAATGTCACACCCACGCTACGTTTGTATACATGGTCATTTTTATCAGCCTCCCCGGGAAAACCCCTGGCTGGAGGCTATTGAACTGCAGGAATCTGCGGCACCGTATCACGACTGGAACCAGCGCATCACTGCGGAATGTTACCGCCCGAACCGCGCCTCGCGGATTCAGTCTGGTGATGGACACATCCTGGGTATCGTTAATAACTACTCGCGCATCAGCTATAACTTTGGTCCCACCTTGCTTTCGTGGATGGAGCAGCATGCCCCGGAAACTTACGAGAGCATCATTGCTGCGGATGCAGAGAGCATGGAGTACTTTGGTGGTCATGGTTCGGCCATGGCGCAGGTGTATAACCATATCATCATGCCGCTGGCAAATCGGCGCGACCAGGAAACGCAGATCATCTGGGGAATTCGGGATTTCGAGCATCGCTTTGGTCGCAAGCCGGAAGGCATGTGGCTGGCCGAGGCGGCTGTCTCTGAGGAAACCCTTGAGCTGCTGGTGGATCACGGGATCCGCTTTACAGTTCTGGCTCCGAACCAGGCGGGTGCCATTCGGCCTCTGGCGGAATCAGAAGATTCCGCCCGGGATTGGATTGATATTTCAGGCGGCCGGGTCGATCCGGCCCGGGCCTATCGCTGTCCATTGCCTAATGGGAAATCCATCGCTTTGTTCTTTTATGACGGCCCTATCAGTCAGGCGGTAGCGTTTGAAGGGATTCTGAATAGCGGCGAAACATTTGCGGGACGCCTGGTTTCGGGGTTTTCTGACGAACGGGATTTTCCACAGCTTCTGCATATTGCTACGGACGGCGAGACTTATGGTCACCATCACAAGTTCGGTGATATGGCGCTGGCTTATGCCTTGCACCATATTGAGTCGAACGACCTGGCAAAGCTGACAAACTACAGTCAGTTTCTGGAACTTCATCCGCCGGATATGGACGTTCAGATTGTTAACCGGTCGAGCTGGAGTTGTGCTCACGGGGTGGAGCGTTGGGCTAACGATTGCGGCTGTGCCAGCGGTATGCATCCGGGCTGGTCGCAGCAATGGCGTGCACCGCTGCGCAACAGCTTGAACTGGCTTCGGGATACGGTTAACGTTGCGTTCGAACAGCAGGCCGCGAAGTTTTTCAAGGATCCCTGGGCGGCGCGAAACGCTTACGTCGAGATCATTCTGGATCGTAATAAAGAGAGCATCGATAAGTTTTTGCAGGAGCATGCTCTTCAAGAGGTGACTGCGAAGAACGCCACGACCATGATCCAACTGATGGAGATTCAGCGGCAGCTCATGCTGATGTTTACCAGTTGCGGCTGGTTCTTCGACGAGGTCTCGGGCTTGGAAACCGTTCAGATTCTTCAGTATGCCAGTCGTGCGATTCAGCTTTCTGAACTCAGCATGGGGCTACACCTTGAAGAAGACTTTATCAGGCACCTTCATGAAGCGCAGAGTAATATCCCGTCGACGCGCGACGGCGCAAATGTATATCGCAAGTTTGTAAAGCCGGCCCGTGTGGATCTTCTCCGCGTGGGTGCACACTATGCGGCGATGCGCCTGTTCAGCCCGGATGATTCCCACGATCACACGTATGCTTTCAGCGTTAAAGAACATGACTGGGAAGTTTTCCGTGGAGGTCAGGCCCGAATGGCTATCGGTCAGGCGCGGATTACCAGCGACGTGACGTTGGACTGGGAAGAGATCACGTTCTGTGTGTTGCACCTGGGCGATCAGAATCTGACGGCGGGCGTGCGGGGAGAAATTTCTCCTTCCCACTATGCTGAGGTGAAGCATAAGTTCGCTGAGGCGTTCCAAGCCTCTGATCTTCCGCAGGTCATTCGCCTCATCGACCAGGAATTTGTCAACACCATTTACTCTCTGGCTACTATGTT